>CAZYTI010000367.1:0-5196 GCA_964650065.1 uncultured bacterium | reverse complement strand
CACGCGCCCGTGTAGGGCGCGACCTCAAACATCGTGAAAAGCCAGTTTACCTTACCTGTTTCAATCCACGCGCCCGTGTAGGGCGCGACCCGCACTCGTCACAAGTCCTGTCATCATCATAAGGGTTTCAATCCACGCGCCCGTGTAGGGCGCGACTAGTAGCTTTGCTTTCTATACTAATTTCGCCTACTGTTTCAATCCACGCGCCCGTGTAGGGCGCGACCTCTGTTACGGGAACACTCTCACCATTAATATAGTTTCAATCCACGCGCCCGTGTAGGGCGCGACTTGAAACCCTCCTCCAGTGGAATGGTCTTCGCTATGTTTCAATCCACGCGCCCGTGTAGGGCGCGACGTATGGCCTTTTGCCATTTGTTAATAAAAAAGTTAGTGCCCCTGATCCGCTTAATTCTGCATATTCGACATAAAAATATTGTAGATCATGAAATATATATACTAACCCGTTATTATTAATAAACCGCTAAATCCCTGCTCGTAACAGTGGTACTGAGGGTTAGCGTTCAAATTACCAAAGGCCCTTCGATATCATATCCTTTTTTTGCTCCGTGATGTTCGATACGCCGTTTCCAATTAGCACCAAGAAAATAAAACCTAAGACTATCCTTTTCCGGTTTATAAGCATTCAATAATTTTGATTTCAAAACTTCCCATTTATCTGGCGATAGGGCACATTCAAAAACGGAATTCTGTACCCGCTGACCATAGTTTTTACAAGTACGCGCAATTTTGGCTAAACGTTTCCGACCCGAAGGCTTTATTGTTTCGACATCATAACATACAAGTACCATCATATCTGTGCTCCTTAAACCGTAACCTTTCCAAAAAATGCGACCGCTTGAGTATCCATCTAATCATAAATAATCATCTCCATATCATTGCCGGATAAAAATCCAAATCACCTCGAATGTGCCTCGCTAATAATCTTGCCTGTGTTTGAAAAACCAGTCCAATCTCCATCTTCTCATCCAGGAACGGATGGTTCAGTGTCTCTTTCTTACGATTCTGATAACCAACGATTAATTTCTTACGAGTGTCATCATCCATCTCAACCTCACCGGTGCCATGCACCACGAAACTGTCCGGCCTGATTTGCTTTCGATTAATCAGGCCCAATGCGATTCGATCCGCCAGAGGCGCCCTGAATTCTTCCATTAAGTCAAGTGCCAGGCTCGGTCTTCCCGGACGGTCCGCGTGAAGAAAACCAACATAGGGATCGAGGCCTACAGTTTCGAGTGCGGATCTGACATCAAAAACAAGAAGTGTGTATAGAAAAGAAATGAGTGCGTTCACCCGATCTCGTGGTGGTCTTCTGGAACGGCCACAGAAACGAAAAGTGTCCTTTTGCTGCAAAATCAGGTGGTTAAAAACACTGAAGTATCCCAACGCCGATTCCCCCTCGATGCCGCGAATTTCATCCAAATTCTGACAGGATTCGACTCGAAGAAGCAGTTTCGCCAATTTGTCAACTTGCATTCGTATAGACTCTTGTTGTTCATGGTCAGGTTGATTGCGCATAAATCGTTGCAGGTTCATCCGGCTGTTGTTAATCTTCGCAGCCAAAACACATCGTGCAATTTCAAGGCATTTTTGCTTATCATCCGCCCAACGGTATTGTTCACGTCGTAAAAGTACATTGCCCTTGATAGGACCCTCCACCCTTCCCAAAAATTTACCATTCTCCGACATCCATGCAATACTGACACCGTTCTCTGTGCAAAAGGCCATCAGCGGTGGACTTAGCATAATTTCAAATCCAAAACACACGATTTGGCCTATGGTATGAATGGGGATCTGCAGAATTCGTTCTTTATCCTTTTTCACCACAACAGTGCTGCCCTCTTTAGACAGGTAACTCTTGGGCTGTGTCACGTACAGGGTATTGAGAGCATGTTTCATACGACCTCCTGGGGATTGAAAAGGATTTGTCTGTATTGATTTCCTCTACCCATTTTTTTCGGCATGCACAGATCTTTCAATGAACAGGCTTTACATCGAGCATCACGAACAGGAGATGGCGTATGTCCTCGCTTGAACAGATCGTGGAGATTCATTGCTGTCTCAACCGTCTTCTTTCGTAAATTTTCGTCCATGGTGACATTTTCTCGTCTTCGAATCCGCTGATAGAATAAAGACGCCTCGTCTATCGGAATTTTAAGCATTTCTTCTATGCATATTGTCTGAGCGCAGAGCTGTACACGATCGCAATCACTCTTCTTCGGTTGGCCGTGTTTGAATTCGACAGGATAGACTCGCCACGCGCCTTTGAGTCCGAAAGAAGGCAGATTGTCCTTCCCGGCTTGATCGATCAACTCCAACTCCAGTACGTCGATTCGCCCTTGAAGTCCCAGTACCTCTGATCGAATGTATAGCCCGGATATTTGTTTTTTACCTTTTCTGAATTCCTTATACCCTGAATCCATTCGATCGTGTTCCAAACGCCCTCGGGCCGTCAACACACTCTCCTCCCACTGCCGCTCGATGTGTATCAACGCACACTGACGCGGGCAGTAGACCAGGTGCTGCAGAGCGGAGATGGGCAGAAAGTCTATGTTCGTATCTATCATTTTCGACTCCGTCGTCCGCGCATCTGAGTCCTGGCAGCGTATAACCGTTCTGAAAAACCGCCTTCATTTGATTTTCTATGATTTTTGATTCTCTTTACCCCAAAGTGAAAATCCTCGTTGTCTTAAAAAGTCTTCGTAATCGAGTAACAACTCTTCAAGACTGGCACGTGCAACACCCACCAGTTTAAGCTCAATTTTTTTGGAAGTGCCTGAGGCCATACTACCCTCAGCGATGTTCTGCCTGCCACTTCGGGCTGCTTGAACCATCTGATCACGAGTCCTGGAACGGTGGTCAATGAAACGGTTACAAAATACGACTGTACCGTCATAGACAATCTCTGCCATTCGAAAAGACTTTAGTTCCCGGTAGCCACCGTGGGGTTTGATGGCTCTCGGCAATCCTGTATTATCAGCACTATTTTTCATTTTGATCTCTTTTAATAAGATAATCAGATTCTAATTACCCTGATTGAGAACATAATTAATTTCCAGAAGAAAGTAATGCTTGCCTCAGCAAAGTATTATTAAATTATTTAAAACGAACGGTCATAGTCTTTCAATCAATTCGACTCCGACAGGAACACCTTCATTGTTAACTGAAATATTATAATCAATGAAATTGCGTGCGGGCATTTCGGAACCGTTTGTACGTTCAATTTTGACCAGGTCAAATAACCGATGAGACGATTCGCTGCCAAGACTATTTTCATGTTTAAAAATAATCAACTTACGAGACGTCATACTTCCAGCAGGTCGTGCTGCGGATTGATCAAACTGGAAAGCATTTTCCAGGGATTCCCACAGTAATTCCAGATCGTCCTCATTGAATCCCGTTTTCTCCGCGAGGAATGGATTAATAAATCCATACGCACTGTAAACAGCATACGGTACGGTGAATTTTCGACCTTGTATACCTACTTGTTCAATAATAGGCTTATTCTCTTTTCGAGCCGCACAAATAGTTAAAGCATGTTCAAGCGTAACAATTGGTTCAATTGAGCGAGCGAAAGAAATTTGAACTGGGCCTCGAACCTGGCCACAATTTACTTCGTGAGACATCACTGCACCAAAAGTTCTTATGTCAAAAAAATTACTACACATAAATAATGTTAATTCTCTAGCTTTCTTAATATCCTTAGGTAACTTATTACTAGGCTCAAGCTTCACATGTTCATATGCGCGTTTATTAGTTCTGTTAAGTATTTCACCTTCTTTAACATATATCTCTTTTGGTGGTTTATTATCATATTTAAGACCAATATAATTCCTGATTTTACGTTTAATGCAAACATCGGTTACCAGACCGTGTCCGGTTTCCGGGTCGATGCGCGGTAAATTACCGGCATCCGGATCGCCATTGGGATTGGCATCTTTGACATCGAAAATAAATATAAAATCGTAGCGGTTCATGGCTGTCCCCTTCAATTTGTTTTATTCTCTAATTCTAAAATTTCTTCTTTTTTAGATGTGTAGAAAGCTCGCGTCTGATGATAATAACCGAGTGCAAAAAGCCCCTGTTCCGACAGATTCAAATGAGCTGGAAAATTTTCGAGTGTATCGAGTATTTGCTGCATCAATTTCTCTCGGTTAATCTTTGCTCCGGGTTGAAGTTTTGATAAATGGTGTTGATATGTACGCAAGAGACGTGGGAACACACTTCTGGGTGTCGCCGAAGCCGAACTGTAAAATCGATCACGAACAGTGGCTCCAACATCTCCCAAAGCATCTTTCTGTGTTTTTTCAAGAACTGCGAATAAACGTCCTGCCCGATAGGCGGGATCTTTTCTTTCTTCATCCAAACTCATTTTTACCTCCATCTTTATATTTCTTGTCAAATATCCTTTTATTACACAAGCCCGGCTGTAGTTAATTAGCCGGTCTGCATGAATACGCCGGATAACAGCTGAATACAAACCCTGTGGGTATTGAACACCTGTAATGATGGTCCTGAGTAAAGGTCCACTTAGTATAGATGGTATCTCTTTGGATTCTCTGGCGGCCTGTCTCAATAACATCCATAAAGGCGGAAATTCTGGATCAGGCCTTTTTGAATTTTCTCCAAATTGTCTCTCCACTCGAATATCATTGAAATGCTTATACAGATTTTCCAGTAACTCACTTATCGAACTCTGATGAAAAAACCGGATGGAGATTCTCGCTGCGTTGGGCGCGAGTCCAAGAATGAAAAATTTCGTTTGATCCGGATCGTTATCCAATTCAGCGTATGCTTTTTTTCCTTTCTTCAATGCGTTAAAAAAGAGTTCAAGCTTTTGCCTCAGGTCTTCATCTTGTACCTCATCAGAGGTGAGTGGTAAAGAACCAGATGTAACAATCTCAACAAATATATTCTCAGTGAATGCTGGCCGGTCCGTCCAAAATACGACTGATGTATCCGCCAAGCGAAACAAATGCTTCGACCTCATGCGACCATTGGTCAGCGCATTTAAGGCTGTGCCGTAACAAAACGCGGCGGCACTCCCAACCGGTGCATTAAATGCCTGCGTCTTACCATAAGATTCATACGCTGCCTCGTTGAACCCGACGATGGGTGCCGCTTTTTCACCAATCCCCTTTATTTTCGGCTGTAGGCGTGCAATATCTGAATACTCAC
>CAZYTI010000366.1:4702-5201 GCA_964650065.1 uncultured bacterium | reverse complement strand
GTTAAAAACAACCTCACGGTTAGAGGCGGTCCCTGACCGCCGCTCTGGGCTGATGGGGATATAGATATTTTTTCTATGATAGGATAAATCTCATATGGCTACCCACTCTAATCCGTGATGAACCAAATATTAAAAAACATTTATTTCTGTTTCTTTTATCTATTGGCACATTTACATTCTTCTTCATACTGCCAATCAACAATATCCGTTAGCTATTTCTCCGATGATACCCTTCTGCTGAACATCGCCTTCTCTGAGCCTCTGATTTATGAAAAGCCGGGAATAGACAACCCAAGTTCTGTTTTGCCGATTTTATATGAAAATTTATGGATACTTTCCCAGAGCGAATCAATTGAAATTCATGTCATTGAAAAGCAGATTCAATCGACAAATATCGAACGGCCCTTTTCCTTTGCAGAAGACAACCCCATCGGTTTAGAAGAGGACATGGTGAATTCTGTTCCCGAAAAGCAACTTCCGGAGTCAATCTTTGAAAGAC
>CAZYTI010000366.1:0-4692 GCA_964650065.1 uncultured bacterium | reverse complement strand
ATGAATCATATTCGGATATGTCCATTTTTGAATAATGATTTTAGCGGAAATGTAGAGTGGATGAGTTTTCTCATATTGAGGGTGGTGGGTAAAAACTTAAAGCTCATCACCAACGACGGAGAGCGGTCGGATATTTTTCGTAAAATACTCAAACAGCAAAATGATAATGATATGGAGAATAAATTTTCAAAGCCCGCATCTCTTAATGAAAATGCTGTCGATGTTCTGAATGACCGATATCCCAAACTTGAAATTTTTATCAGTCGTGAAGGCATTTACTATTTAACAAAACCACAAATTACCGCAGCAGGATGGGATCTGTCATCCGTCGACCCTCGCTACCTCCGAATCATAGGATCGGCAGGTGAAATCCCCATTCGAATTATCGGGGAAGGAGACGGTTCCTTTGGTTTTTCCGATAAGATTGAATTTTTTGCCGATTCTTTCATGGATAAACGGAATCCGGAATATCCCCACCAAAATATTTATACGACTCAAACTACTTATTGGATGGAATTGGGTGATCGATTTGGACTGCGAATCGGACAGGAGGAGGGGTGGTCGGAAGCGGAGCCTGTCGTGAAGGCACGCTCATATTTGTTTCGAAGTCATAATGAAAAAGATGTCTATTTCCATCGTCTTCCGGGGGCAACAGTAGAAAATGATGCAGAGTATTGGTTTATGTCGTTACCCATGAAGGGCGGCACGAAGCATGGTTTTCAATTCAATCTCGAGTCACCGGATCGACATTCTACAGAATCCGTGAAGATATGTTTAAAATTATGGGGACTCTCGAACAATTCTGAAAATCATGAATTGGAAGTATACCTGGACAGGCACAGAGTGGGTGCCGGAAGCTGGAAAGGCAAACAGTCGTTTTTTCTGGAGAGTGATGCATTTAGTGCATCGTATCTTAAGGAAAACAATAACAACCTCACCGTGGTGAATCGATCGACATCAGAAACAGTGACCCAACTTCTGCTCGATTGGTTCGAGATAGAATATCCCAGGTTGTACATAGCCCAGGATGATTATTTACGGTTTCGATCAACCGAACAGGGTGTCGGGCTGATCGTTCAGTTTGAAATCGATGGTTTTATGGAGAACGAGGTCGATGTCTATAAGAAGAACATCAGTCATATCTATGGCCATCAAATCAGGACGATGATGGATACGACCGGTCTGTGGTTTAACCGTCTCATATTTCGAGACTTTGTTCATGATGGATCTGTTGAGTATATCGCGGTGGGTAAGTCGGCGAAAATGCTGCCGGATAGTATCGCAGTCATAGGAAATGGACACTTACGTTCAGGGGATAATGGCGCCGATCTCCTGATGATCGTTCATTGCGACACTCTTGGAGAATCGTGTCTTGAAGATCTGATCGATTTAAGGGAAAATCAGGGATTGAAGACAAGGGTCATCTATTTGACGGATATTTACAACACATTTAACCTGGGCCTGCCGCATCCGGAGGCCATTCGTCGTTTTTTAAGATATGCCTATTTTAATTGGTCTCCGTCACCTCGATTTGTTTTGTTGGTGGGGGACGGTCGGATTCATCACGGAGCACCGATGCAGGATGGAAATTTGATTCCCATCCCTCTATATCAAACGACCTTATACGGCGCGACGCCGTCAGATCACTGGTATACACTCTTGGATGGCGATGACCATCTTCCCGAACTTGCCATTGGGAGGTTGCCAATTCGTAATCGTAAGGAATTAAGGGCGATTGTTGAAAAAATTTTGGATTATGAAACATGTCTCCCGGACACGTGGAAAAACCAATATCTTATGATCGCCCATGATCCTGTATTTCAAACTCAATCTGAGACCTTAATTCAAACTGTCATGAATCCAGGCCTTCGTCCCCAGCGGCTCTACCTTACGGGAGACGCATCGGATCCCTATTGGGGCGGTCATGAAGCGCTCCTGAATTATCTGAGAAATGGTGTCGGACTCGTCAACTTTCGCGGTCATGGAGGAGGGGCCATATGGTCGGATGTCGGACTCCTGAATCGCGATGATGTCAAACTTATCCGGAATGCCGGAAGGCTCCCCATCATCACGAGTATGACCTGTTTTACGGCGGATTTTAACGGATATCCCCTGGGTGAGGCCCTGATTTGTCAGGAAAAGACCGGAGCGATTGCATTTTGGGGATCGACGGGGCTCGGTTGGGTCTGGAGTAATTACTATTTACTCAAAGAATTTTTTCGTGCTTTCAACGGCAACCCGGGATCGACATTGGGTGAAATAATCTCGGAAGCGAAGACATCCTTCTTATTGACACACGAGGGACCCATTGCAATTTCCGATGTTTACCAGTTTGCCCTATTGGGTGATCCAACACTCAGCTTTCCTTTTCCGGCTACTGACTTACCTCTCGAGCTCGTTCACCGAGCTGTAAATAAGCAGGATGATATACAGGTCCATGGGATTTCCGATACAGATAATGGGCACATCACATTTGATATTGTGGGATACGATAAATCGGCAAAAGTGACATATACAAGAAAATTTCAACAGAAATCGTGGTATGCATCTCTCCCCATTCCACCGAATTTTGATGATAGGGAGGGAGGCTTAAGAAGCTATGTTTGGGATTCCAATACCGGTTACCATGCCAATGGATTTCGGCCATTTACTGTGGGTAAAACTTTTTTTAGTTCGTTGAATACGGTTCCGCGAGAGCCCTCTCATGATGATAGCATCCGGTTTTCCGTATGTTTAGAGGATCCATTCGAAATACGGAACGTATTGTGCCGGATTCTCACACCGAAAGTTTACCGGATACCCTGTATCCTTGATTCGGGTAGGTACACGACGACTCATCCAATTGGTCCCTTTGCATCCGCATCTGTCATCACGTATTGTTTTTTAGTCGAGAAAATGACCGGCATCGTGAACATCAGTGATACTGTGCAATTCAGTTTGCCAACCTTGCCCGATATCTCTATTGCCTCAATTACCCTGGGTGGAAATGAGCAGGTCCTTCTCCAGGTACAGATACAGAATTTAGGTGGACAGGCCATTCAAAGCGTCACCGTGCATGTGGAATGTCCTGATATCCTGTTTGATACCATGGCAAAAGTGGATATTTCTGCGTATGGAGATACTGTTCTCCTGGTTCCGTTTTCTCCCAATGTGGGCACGACGAATTGTTTTGTCGTTGTAGATCCCGATTCGGAGACGACAGAAGGTCCAAATAATAATAATGATTTAGAAGTTTGCATAAGTATGAATCGATTCAATGTGACTTCTGAATTCGGTACCACTTCGAGGTTTCATTCACCCGATACGGTAGGATTACCCGGACGGGTATTCTGCTATATTCCTCCGCAAACCGTAACTGAAAGTACGGTTCTCCTGTTTGAAGAGCTGGATAATACCCACGGTTTACCCACAAGGATGATGTTATCGCAGAATGAGAAAATATTTCGAATCTCCCTGCCGGGTTTATCCAATCCATGGCTTCTAAAAAACAATGCCATATTGAAGTTTGTTCCCAAGGATGGGGGAGGCTCCTGTGGATCCTTACCCTATTTTTGGGATACATCCATTAAAAAATGGACGATATGCAATTATGCCGATTCAGTGGCCCCGATTATTGTGTCTACAAAACGATTGGGCTACTTTCGATTGATGGATTCGGCAGATAGACGACCGCCCGAGATTGAGATTCAAGTGGATAACCAGCCCTTTGCAGACGGGAGCTATGTCCCAAGGCGCCCCTTGATGTCAGCAATCATTCAAGATAAATCGGGCATTCTGATCCGGCGGGAAAGCATACACATACTCATCGACGATCATCCCTTGTCTCCATCGTTGATATCGATTCCCGACTCGACCTCAGACCCCCGAAACATCGTCGTCACCTTTCGTCCGGAATTAGAGCCCGGAGACCACACGATTGCAATCCAGGCATCCGATGTCCATGGCAATGTAGAAAAGACGAAAAAACACCATTTCCGTGTCGCTTCCAATTTGGAAATCCAATTCCTGGGGAATCATCCCAATCCGTTTGTTAAGAATACCACATTTGCCTATGTGCTTACCCGGGATGCCGGAAGGGTGAGGCTGAGAATTTACACGGTTTCCGGCAAACTCATCCGATCTATTGAAGACTATGAAATGGCGAGTGCTGATTATCACGAAATCACGTGGGATGGACTCGATGAATGGGGTAGAAATGTGGCCAATGGGGTGTATTTTTTCTCTTTGACTGTCGAAGGCAACCACAAAAAAAGAGAAATAAGGGGCTGGCTCGCAAAAATACGTTAAAGATGAAACCAAATTCTTTGAGAAATCCGATTAAAGTAACCAGTTCATTTTGTGTCATATGCCTGACATTGGGTTTAGCGATTTATCCCGTATCGGGTGGAGATTATACGGCCTCTTTTTTGGAAATCGGTGTGGGCGCGCGCGCATTGGCAATGGGAGGTGCATTCTGTGGTGTCAAAGGGGATGGATCCTCATTTTATTGGAATCCTGCCGGCCTGGCATTTGTCAAAAGACCCACACTCTCGGGCATGTATGGTCCTCATTTCGGAAGGATTTCGAATCCCCTGGGAAGTTACCATTTCCTGGGCTTGAGTTTTCCTCTGCCCAAAAATGCGGTATTTGCCATCAATTGGATACGCTTAAGTATCCGGGATATTCCCATATATTCGGATCTTGAAGGAGATT
>CAZYTI010000365.1:0-5225 GCA_964650065.1 uncultured bacterium | reverse complement strand
CTTTTACCCTGTGGGCAACGATGGGATGGGAAGTCGAGATATCCCCTCCCCAAACGATAATTGTACTGGCCGAGTCGATATTATCCAGGTTTTCATACATAACACCTGTGTTCCGCAGGTGCAGCAGAGAATCTACGATGTCAGTTCTCGAAAAACCGGATGTGTCGTTGATATGGGAACCCTTCATGGCCACACGGACAAATTTCTGAAAAATATAAGCGTCCTCATTGGTACACTGGGGTGTCGTCACCATGGCAAAACGGTCTCCGCGATACTGAGCAAACCGTTGGGCAACGAAATTCAGCGCCTCATCCCAACCTGTCTCTTCCCAGTTCCCCTCTTTCTTGATCATGGGCTTCTGTATTCGACTGGGATGATGAACCATATCGACCACGCCAAACCGGCCACGCACACATACTTGACCCCGATTAAGGGAATCCGTCTGATGGGGTGTTGTACTGACCAGCTCACCTCTATTCAGATGAAAACACAACGTACATCCCACCGCGCAATAAGGACAAATCGATGTTTTGGACTCATCAGGACAACCCCGCCATTTGCTTCTCTTTTCATACAGGGCACCCGTGGGACACACATCGACACAGGCACCACAGAACTCACACCCGGAGTCGAGATGGGATTTGCCAAAAGCCGTCCCAACGACCGTCTGGTCACCCCGAAATCCAAAGGTGAGCGTGCCGTTTTTCCTAACATCATTGCACATGCGTATGCAGCGACCACAGAGGATGCAGAGGTTATAATCCCTGTCAAAGAAAGGATCTTCTTGTTCTACAGGAAGATTCCGGTATGTGATGGGGAATGCCACCTCTTTCACACCCAAATAGTCCACCAGGTGCTGTAACTCACACGAACCGTTCTTTGGGCAGTACTGACACCCTGTGGTTACACCCGCTTTTCGGATCGTCCCCATGTAATCGTCACAACCATCCCGCTTACCACAAACCAGACAGGTATAAGGATGTTCGGACAGGATCAGTTCCAGAACACTTTTTCGAAGAGCCCGAATTTTGGGTGTGTCCGTACGTACGACCATGCCTGCTTCAATGGGTGTTGTACAGGCCGTGGGATATCCACGCATCCCTTTAATTTTGACTATGCAAAGCCGACAGCTTCCCGCAGGATCCAATGTCGGAAAATCGCATAGAGTCGGTATGTAAATACCTGCCTTTTGCGCAGCATCCAGAACCGTTATACCAGAATTGGCTTTAATTTCTTTACCGTCTATACTAAGCATAATTCTCATTCCACCTTCTCTCTATTCTATAATAATGGCTTCAAATTTACAAACTTCATGACAGCTACCGCATTTTGTACAGAGGCCTCCATCGATATGGTGCACCTGCTTCTTTTCACCGGAAATGGCGTCGACCGGACATGCACGGATGCAAACACCGCAGCCCGTACACTTTTCGGCATCAATACTGTAATTGATTAATGCCTTACAAATACCGGCCGGACAGGTATTGTCTCGAATATGGGCAACATACTCATTCCTGAAATACTTCAGTGTGGTGAGAACCGGATTCGGCGCCGTTTGACCCAGGCCGCAAAGGGAACCATCCTGAATGGTTTTAGCCAGATCTTCCAGGCGGCCGATATCGTCATCTTCACCCTCGCCCTCGGTGATAGAGGTCAGAATTTCCTTCATGCGCTGAAGTCCAACGCGGCATGGCGTACACTTACCGCAGGATTCCTCGCATAGAAAATCGACAAAATAGAGGGCCACATCCACCATACAGGTATCTTCATCCATGACGATTAAGCCGCCCGACCCCATGATAGCACCCGCCTTTGTCAGTTCTTCATAATCCACCGGCAGGTCCAGCAGACTTTCCGGAATGCATCCTCCAGAGGGCCCCCCCGACTGAACAGCCTTGAATTTTTTGCCACCGGGGACACCACCGCCGATATTGTAGATGATCTCTCTCAATGTGATGCCCATGGGTACTTCGACCAATCCCGAATTGTTGATATTTCCCACAAGAGAAAAAACCTTGGTCCCTGTGCTCTTTTTCGTACCCAGCGTCGAATACCAACGCCCTCCTCTTTGTATAATAATCGGTACGTTGGCCCAGGTCTCCACATTATTGATGTTGGTCGGTTTACCCCACAGCCCCTTTTGGGAAGGGAATGGCGGACGGGAACGGGGCCTTCCGACCTCACCTTCGATGGAGGCCATCAACGCAGTCTCTTCACCGCATACAAAGGCACCGCCTCCCCGCACGACATCGACATGAAAGTCAAATCCGCTACCGAAGATATTCTCACCTAAGAGTCCATATTCGATGGCCTGTTCAATGGCCTTTTTAATCCGGCTCACAGCCAGAGGATACTCATCCCGGACATAGATATATCCATGACTCGCACCTATGGCTTTTGCACCTATGATCATGCCCTCCAATACGGCATGGGGATCCGCTTCTAAAATGGATCTATCCATGTAGGCACCCGGATCTCCTTCATCAGCATTACAGATAAGATATTTGACGTGCCCGGGAGATTCACGGCAGAGTTCCCATTTGGTTGCAGTCGGGAAACCGGCCCCACCTCGCCCCCTCAATCCTGCGATCTTGATCTCCCGGATGATCGCTTCAGGCGACATGGTTGTCAACACTTTTGCCAGGGCAGCATATCCGTCGAAGGCGATGGACTCATCGATTTTCTCGGGATCCATCCGTCCCCTGTTTCTGAGTACAACGAGTCTCTGATGACTGAAAAAACCGATGTCCATCATCTTGGGGATTGGCTTTTCATCGGCTTCAGGCACGTACATGAGTCTCTCAACAGGACGCCCCTTCAAGAAATGCTCTTCCACCAGACAGGGAATATCTTCCTTGAGAAGCCGCTGGTAAAAGACATCGTCGGGTTGAACAACAGCAACCGGACCCCGCTCACAGAATCCATTACATCCCGTTCCAATGATCTGAACTTCTTTCTCTAGACCGTGTTTTTTGAGCTCCTCCTCAAAGGCCTCCTTGATTCCCAGTGAATCGTTGGAAACACAAGCAGTCCCGGCGCAAACCAGCACATGTGTTCGATATGTTTTTAAATCCATAGTCTTCCTACTCATACAATTTAAGTACTTTTTCCAGGCCCTTTTGATTTAATTTTCCATGAAACTTCTCATCGATGACAACCACTGGCGCAAGTCCACAGCAGCCGACACAACGAACCGCTTCCAAAGAAAATTTCCCATCCTCAGTCGTCTCCCCCGGTTTCACATCCAAATCCCGTTCCAATTTATCCAACAGTCTCGCCCCTCCCCGAACATGACATGCCGTTCCGAGACACACATTGATGCAATGGCGACCCCTGGGAACGAGACTGAACACTTTATAAAACGTGGCTAATGAAAACAATCGCGACAGAGGCACCTTCACTTCCGCAGCAACCTTTCCAAGATCCTCTTCCGGTAGATACCCCTTTTCCTTCTGGATATCCTGCAACATGGCAATTAATCCCGCCTCTTGTTTACCATACTTTTTAACAATCTGTTGGATAGAATCCAATAATACCTCCTTTCTTCTCGCATTCTATTTATTTATAAGACTCGGCTCGATTTTATGTAAACCATCCTGTAATTTCATTCGAATGAATTCCATGACAACACCATTGCACCTGGGAATATCACGAAGGTGATTCGGCAGCTCCATGGTACTCCAATGAAACACACCACTATCTTTCCTGTAATGATAGGTAAATTCGACATCAGGATTACCGACCAACAGGACGATCAGGGATTCGACCATATCACCCAGAGGCTGACGATCCACATGGGTCAACCCGAAATTCGCTTCGACTACTGTTCCATCGCCTCTGATTGAATTCACCCGCATGTCTCCGCCACTCTTTCTCGCCGCCTCGGATAACATGGATAATCCCAAACCGACTTTTTTCCCTTGTTTTGACGTCGTGAACGGATCCAGGGCTTTTTTCAGTGTGGATTCATCCATCCCCATCCCATCATCCTCGATCAGGAGTTGCATCTTATCCCGGTCATGATCTTCGCTAACTGATATTGAGACATGTGAGGCACCCGCTTTCACAGAATTCTCCACAATATCCATGATGTGCATCGACAGTTCTAACAAAGAGACTCCCCTCCATCCACAATCTTTCTGTGATCTATACCCTTGAAGGCTTTGCGCAACTCAGCCACAGAGGGTGACTCCACAAAAAAACAAGTACGCGTCCTCCCAATCTCATCCAATCGATGGGCATCCGAGGCAGTCATCAAAGGAAAATGTTCGGCCCCCATACAGGTTTGCCGAACTTGGTCCACGCTACCCGCTGAAGATATCTCCAGGGCATCGAGAGGCAGATATTCGGGTATCATACCCAGTTGCCCCACAATACTGAAGCCTTGCCGGTCGACATGAGATGATATGGCCAATCCGCCCAATTGATGAATTTTTCCGACAAGCACATCCAGAGGGATGGTCGTTCCCCCGATGAGCAGTTTATCGATGATCTTTTCCACCTCATCCAATTCGTTTGCCACGATCTGAATCCCGAAGAGATCTTCATCGTTTTCACCTGGCAGAAGTTGGCTGTAGACGTCTTCCTGTAACTTCATCACTTGATCCTCTTCATCGAAAATGGCCAACACATGCACTTCTTCAACGGTTGTGATCTCCATGCCTGGAAGAACCTTCAGATCTGTATGCTCTGCCACCTTCTTTACGGAATGAACATTCTCGGCAGAGTTATGATCACAAACAGCAATAACATCCAGTTGCTTTTCCAGGCAAGTTCTGACAATGGCCTTGGGGGACATCTCCAATTCACCGCACGGGGATAAACACGTATGAATATGGAGATCGGCACGGTATTCACGCAGCATCAGCCTTTTCCACGTAATCCCAGAGCGTAGAGTCTTCCCGCAACTTCAAAAGCAGGCAACGTTGTCGTAAGAAGCGTGACTTTTTCTTCTTTCGCCTTCTTTAAAGTGTCCTCGGCCGGTGTTTTACTGCCAATAATCACAATGCCTGCTAACTCTTTTAAAACGGCTACTGCCACGGTATTTTGATGCACCTGGAGTGTGATCCAGAGATCTCCCTTCTGACTGTGAGCGATGACATCACTCAACAGGTCACTCACATACCCACCATCGACCTCTTTCTCAAGACCTTCCTCCCCGGACACGAGGGTTAATTCCAGCATATCAACAACCTTCTTTAACTGCATCGCAACCCCCCCCTTAC
>CAZYTI010000364.1:0-5225 GCA_964650065.1 uncultured bacterium | reverse complement strand
CCCTTGGAATCGATGATATGGATCAATCGGCCATTAATGCCGTGCGTGCCGTGAAATGGAAGCCCGCCATGCAACGTGATATGCCCATCGCGGTTTGGTACAGTGTACCCATCCGATTCGCTTTAACCGAGTAATTATATTTTTCCAACAATTCGCATGTTGCTACGACCATATCCAACGAACCAAATAGTTCCAACGAATTTAATATGCCAAATCATTGAGGAGTAACCATGCTAAATCGATTGGATCACATCGCCTTTCGTGTTGCAGATATCAATCCTGTTGTCGAGTTCTACACGAAATCGTTGGGTTTTCGTATCGTCCAGTTGATCCAATCTACCAAAGGATTATGGATGACTTAACAAACATAACCGGTGTACCGTATAATATCCATGGGGGAAGGCTTAATGGGGGATCACAAAAAACAGAATCGATCTAAAGATTTACCCGGGGACAACAATTAAAATCGTCTTTCGTAAATAATAGTGTTGGAAAAAAGAAAAATCCTGAAAACAATATTTTTAGTAACCTTTTTAGAGAGTTCGAAGTTTTCATATTTGGAATGGTATCATATTTAGGATATTTGTTTGAATTCAATATCAGATAATGCACTGATGGAGAGCGTCAAATTTGGGGATGTGGACAAGCTTGGATTGTTGTATTCTAAGTATAAAAAAGTTTTGTTTGCCTATTTTTACCGGTTGACTTTAAAAGCGGCCCATAGTGAGGATCTCGTGCAAAATGTTTTCTATCGAATTCTCAAATATCGGAAACAGTTCCGTAACGAAGGCAAATTTACATCATGGATGTTCGCCATTGCTCATAATGTCTTTGCCGATCATTTGAAGAAACAAAAACGGGTGGAATATTCTGCTGATTTATCAAAATGGGATATACCCGATCCCAATCTTGTTCACGAGCAAATCGAACAAAATGAGATGCGGGAGTTGCTCCTGAAGGCGATGGAACAATTGAGCGAAGACCAACGGGAAACGTTAATATTGAGCCGATTTCATGAATTGAAGTACAGAGAAATTGCCGATCTTTTTAATTGCACGGAAAGTACGATTAAAGTGAGAATATTTCGCGCAATGAACAATCTGAAGAAAATATGTGCAAAAATGGAGAATGAGAATCAATGAAACATCAGAAAATAGAGACCTTGATCGCCGATTACCTGAAGGGTAATATAAAACCGGAACAGGAGGAAGCCTTCAAGAGCACTCTGAGAGAGAACGGATATGAAATAAGTGATTTGTCCGAACTCGAAGCGTTATACCATCAAATGGAAGCCATCGATGTGCCCGATCCCAGCGAGCAAATGGATATCCGATTCCATGCCATGCTAAAAAAACACAAGCAGGACAACCAAGAAAATGATGAGCGAAAACAAAATCCATTTCTCATATTCAAATCCATTTTTTCACAAAAACATCTACCCCAATTGGCATACAGTGTGATCTTACTCATGTTAGGATGGGCCTTAGGCACCTGGTTAATCCCGGGTTCAAAGAAAAATGCCCAATTGACTCAAATGACCACCGAGATACGAGAAATGCGAGAAATGATGGTTCTCACCCTCATTGATCAATCTTCGGTAACCCAGCGAATCAAAGCGGTCAATTTAACCAACAACTTCGACCGGGTGAATGACAGGCTCGTTCAGGCTCTTCTGAAAACGCTGAATAATGATCCAAACGAGAATGTGAGACTGGTGACTGTGGAGGCCCTCTATGATTTTGCAGACAACCCCAACGTTCGGGAAGGGCTCATCCAATCTATCAGTAAACAGGAGTCCGCCCTGGTACAACTGGCATTGGCCGATGTCATGATTTCCCTAAAGGAAAAGGGATCCGTTGATCAGTTTCGTGAACTGCTGGGGCGAAAAGATCTGAACGATTCGATCAGAGGCCGAATAGAAAAAACCGTAAGTGTTTTAATGTAATCAGGGAAAAGAGAACTGAATTCATGAAGAAATTAAACATGCAAAAATTATCAATATTTATTATATCGTTTTTCTCAATTTTCACCTGCCCCACTTTTGCTCAGAATGCGACTGGAGAACAGATAATCATACCTTTGAGTACACCGGGAGAACCGGGCCTCATCAACGTCGGTCATATTAAAGGGTCCATCTTTGTGATGGGGTACGACGGTGAGGCGGTCATTGTCAACGCTTCGGCCAGACGCATGGGTGCCGGTAATCCCGACAATCTGCAAAATAATGGTCTGAAACGTATCACCTCCAACCTGATTCAGCTCAGCGCACAAGAAAAAGACAACGAAGTCATTATCGAAACAAATTCCCACAGGCATACCATCGACCTGGACATTAGAATCCCATATCATTTTGCCCTCCGGCTGAAGACATACCACAATGGAAAGATTCATGTGAAAAATGTCTCCGGCGAAATGGAAGTGAGCAATATGAATGGGGATGTCCTCTTGGAAGAAATTTCGGGATCGGCCGTTGTGAACACCATTGATGGCCATATTACCGTGACATTTGTAGAAGTCACTCCTGAAATCCCCATGGCGTTTACATCCATTGAGGGCAAGATCGACGTGACATTTCCGCCGGACATCAATGCTTCGGTAAAAATGAAATCCGACAACGGTGAGATATTCAGTGATTTCGATATCGAGATGGAAAAGAGAAAAATTCAGGTCGATAAATCGGATCAGACCGGATTATACAAAGTTTCCTTGGACGAGTGGGTTAACGGCCAAATCAATGGCGGCGGGCCGGAAATTCTCTTTAAAACGCTCGAAGGCGACATCTACATTCGTAAGGCTGAGTAATTATTAATTTTTTTATCAAGATGATCCCAATAAACCATTAATACAAATTCTGTTATATTCATTTATAACCATGACTATTCCCAATCAAATGCCACAAAAACACGAATGCACCAAGAAAAATACATGAACTGCTATCTTTTTCCTAACTCAGCTTACAGTTTTTTCTTACCAACAACTTGCTAAAACTTTATTTATTAAATTTTTGTGTCTTTGTGACTTTGTGGCATCTGTTGTGAATAAGATCTTTTAAAATAACCTGTAACCTTTTTCCGTAACACGAGGTTTTCATGTACGAATAAACAGATGATAACAGCTATAACCGGAGGATCAAATGAAAGTGTTGACACGAACGATTTGCTTATGCTTATTTTTCACCTGTAATCTGGGCATCGCACAGGCAAATACGATAGCTGATGAGATTGAAGGGAGTTGGACAGCCAAAATCAGCAATGAAAAAATCAGATTACGATTGACCATCTTCAAAGACGATGATTCCTGGGGGGAGTGGAACTCATCCCGAACACTCGACAAAGAGGACTTCACCGGACTCAGCCTTGGAAAAGACCGGCGTTTCGAACTGAAGCGGGATGCCGGAGACATTGTTTTTGAGGGAAATCTGGAAAATTCGAGAGGGTATGGCAGTTTTTCATATGAACCGAACAAAGAATTCAAATCTTATCTTCAGGACAAAGGTTTCGGTAAGATCAAAGATATGGATATGCTCCATTTAAGCCTATTTGACATCAATCGAAAATATATTGCCGATTTAAACAGTTTGGGGTATTCGGAAATTTCCACCTCAAAACTCGTGTCTCTCGCGATTCATGGTGTCTCCATTGACTATATCAAAGAGGTCCATGCCCTGGGTTATCGAGACATTTCCATATCCAAACTTCTCAGTTTTCGTATTCACGGCGTCAAGACCGAGTATATTAAAAATCTGCGGGATATGGGATTTTCAGATGTATCCCCATCAGAACTCTTAGAACTCAAAATTCATGGGGTATCCACGGATTATATCAAAGAGATTCGATCATTCGGAATGAAAGACATCTCATTATCAAAACTAACAGAATTTAAAATTCATGGGGTGAAGCCGGAATTCGTCAAAGGATTGACTACGTTGGGATATGAAAATGTTTCTCCCTCCAAATTGGTCGAATTACGGATACATGGGGTCATAATCGATTACATTCAGGAGCTTCGTTCGATGGGATATAAAGAAATGACCCTATCAAAACTCGTGGAATTTCGAATCCATGGGGTGAAACCCGAATTGATCAAGGCTTTGATGGACGTGGGATACGAGAACATTCCTGCTTCCAGGTTGGTGGAACTTCGGATTCATGGTGTCAAAGCCGACTATATCAAGGAACTCCATGCCATCGGATATAAGACTATCTCATTGTCCAAATTGGTCGAATTTCGAATTCACGGTGTCAAGACGGATTTTATTAAAGCCCTCAAAGAACTCGGTTATACCGATGTCTCGACTTCGAAAATAGTCGAATGCAGAATTCACGGCATTACAGGCAGTTACATCAGAGACATTCATTCCACCGGGTTTAAAGATATCTCGCTATCTAAACTTGTGGAGTTTAAAATTCATGGCGTCGACAAAGACTACATCGAATATGTGAAAGACCTGTTGAAAGATAAAAAAGTCTCAATCGAAAAAATTATTTCGATGAAAATACACGGTATTTAGATTGAGAAGTAAAAAATATCATATCAAACGATACGATATTTAGGAGGACACAGAGGGGATAGAGAATTAAGGCCTTGTAATTTTAATAATATTATTCATTTCTCTGTGGACTCTGTGGTTAATTTTTGACAATAGGATTTTGGAAGAAAGGAGAAAAACAATGGTATCAAAAAAACATCTTATCCTGGCATGCATGCTCATGTTCTGTTTTGCAAGTTTGACAACTGCGAGTCCATTTTTTGATGACATCGAAGGAAATTGGGTGGCCAAGATTAATGACAACAAAGTCAGACTGAAATTGACCATTTTCGAAGATGAGGATTCATGGGGTGAGTGGAATTCTTCCGGATCTTTCGAAAGAAAAGATTTTCAGGGTTTGGAGTTAACGAAAGAAACGAGCTTCAAGCTGAGTAGAGAAGCAGGAACGATCGCTTTCAACGGCACATTCAAAACCTCGCGTGGCATGGGCGATTTCACTTTCACACCGGACAGTCGCTTTCGTTCGTTTTTAAAGGGGAAAGGATTTGATGAAGTATCCGACAAAAAAATGCTGTCATTGAGTCTGCAGGACGTCAATAAAAAATATGTCAACGATCTGGCCGCACTGGGATTAACAGATCTAACCATATCCAAACTGGTCTCCTTCGCGGTTCATGACATCGGCATCGATTACATCAAAGACATTCAGGATTTAGGCTACAAGGATATTTCGCCG
>CAZYTI010000363.1:4444-5240 GCA_964650065.1 uncultured bacterium | reverse complement strand
CCACTGCACCTGGGTCAATGTCCACACCGTAAAGGGAATGTTCAATACAGCGGCGTTTGAATTCATAAGCTGTTCTACTGTTGTCATTAAGAAAAACTGAAAGCACATTTCTTGCCCTGATAATCTCGTTCATCATGCCCACCGGAAAAGCGCCGGAACCCACCGCCGGATCGCAGACGGTTATGCCCGCCAGTTTCTCGTCAATCAATGCGGCGTGGTTACGAATGCTCGCCGGTAGTTTATGAGAGTAGGTATCGGTTTCTTTACCTTCGCTCAAAACTCGTGCTTCATTTTCACTCACATGTTCTCCGATGTGTATCAGGATTTCGATAACTTCCTTGCTTGCATTTCCGTCCATTTCGGTTGCAAGATAATTGATTAAGCTCTGCTGGCACATGTAGTAGACAATTTCACGGGGTGTGTAATAGACACCAAATTTTTTGTTGAATTTGTTTTCCTCGCCGGTATTTCCGCTTTTTAGAGCTTTTGTAAATTCATCAAAATTATCCGGACGGATGGCATTGAATTTCTCGTAGGCTTTACCCAGCAATTCTGGATCGATGGCTACTTCTTTTTCCAGCGGCTCGTCTTCCTTTATCGTAAAATTGTAGCGGTCGAAGATATCAAGAATTCCGTCTCCGGTATCGCCTTCTTTAGTCTTCTTGGTATTGGAAAAGAGTTTATCCGATATCAGTATATCCGTGCTATACCAGCTATAATTACCAATAGGATCGAATAGTCCTCCATTTAAAAAGGGAATCTTACATTTAAATTGGTCATTCCAATGGTCAATGTC
>CAZYTI010000363.1:0-4434 GCA_964650065.1 uncultured bacterium | reverse complement strand
TTGATAATGCATCATAAAAGAGAGGTTCCAGAATATCATTGAAAAAATTCTTATATCGCCCGTGCCTACCTTCAAACAGCTCCCTCAGAAAATGCTTTGAACCCTTGCCCCAGGCGGCATCACGCCCCACGCCGAACCAGCCTTTTTTCTGCAGGAAGTATAGAAAAACAATCTGTCCAAGTAGCTTCTTAGCAAAGTTGACCGTATCAACACCCTTGTCCTTAAAATCAGCCTCTACTTTCGGATCTTTTTTAACAATCCTGTCCAATTCTTCTTTGGTTCGCATGAAAAGCTCACGGTATTTGAGGAAAAACTCTTTGGTAACAGTTTCAATGTCAAATGCGTTTTCTATTTCTTTCAGAGTTGGGTTTTGTTCATCATTCACCAGGATATTGACCAGTCGGCTTTGTGCGGTATGGCTTTTTTCGTTGGCACCTACCAGAAACGACCAACGCCTGGCCGGGGTGAATTCTTCTTTCACCTTCATTCTACCGGCTTTGGTTTTTTCAAATTTGTAATCCATCTTGACCAGTGAAAAGCGCCAGTCTTCTTCATCGGGAGAGACAAAAGCAGCTAATGCCCCGTCTTTCATTTCACCGCCTCGGCTTCCGTTTAAGTACCATGCGATAAAATTTCGCTGCATGGTTCGAGCTCGTTCAAGGGAGGTCTCTTTTTGAAGTGTGATGACAAGAATATCGATATTGTTTTCCCCATCGCGATATTTAGCAATACGTTCCAGTTTCCGGATGTATTGTTTATAGGCGGCCGGGATATAATTCCCTTGATAGGTAAAGGACGCGTCATCAATCCTGTTCAGAAGGTTTTTAATAAAATCAGTAAAATTGCTTTTATCAAAAGCACTTTCAAATGTGTCCCTAATGATTTGGTGGGCCTGTTGTTTATTCATTTTTATTCACCTGACAGATATAATGAGAGTATGACTTCACGTTTACCGAATACTGCCGGATTTTGCTCGGCATAATGGCTCTGCAGCAGTCGTTCGGGGATATGTGCCTGAAGGACTGCCAACACTTTGAAAGGATTTACCAGTTCATCTTTAAGAGTATCCAGTGCTTTTAATGTATTTTTTGCTGTTTGTTTGGGCAGACCGCCTTCTTCAAGCTGGATCAATACTTTTTTAAGGTATACCTCCTGGTCATCTGTGAGTTTCTGGGTATTTTTCATGGTTGCTTTTAAAATACGAAGGATAATTGTGGCACTATCACGTCCCCTTCTCTTTTGAGGTTCAGCCATTTCTTCGGTCGTTGTGATAATAAAGGCTTCCTTGTTACGGTCCAAAAGGTCATACATTTCACTTGGGAGCTTTTTCCTTTTTTCATCCGGCCCACTTTCAAGAAGTTCAGCCGAATTCATGAAATCCATTTCTTCTGCTGTCTTCTTTGTCTTCGCCATAAAAAACTTTTGCAGTTTCCCACGGCGGAAGTAGGTTATGAGCGCACCGGAGGCATCACTGTTTTGTTTTGCTGTACGTGCTTTTTTGGGCAGGTGTTTTATTTTTTCAAAAAGGTCGGGGTCCTTTTCACGGATATCCCGGATGACATGAAGATATTTCAGTTCACTTTCCTCCACCTCATCACCTTCTAATGTTTTCTTTGAAAACAACCGGTTAAACAGCTCATGGGAGCCGATAGGCTCGCCTTCGGTTAAGAGCTCCGCATCACCGCCCAGAAGGGTCAGAAAGGCGTTAATTTTACCTTCCGCAGCTTCTTTGAGCTTTATTTCGTCATTAGATTGTGTGGTCGGAAAGAAATTGAAAGTGTGGATAACATCAAAGGGTGTGTCAACCCGGTTAATACGTCCAACTCTCTGCATCATTCGAGTCGGATTCCAGGGTATGTCATAGTTGATTACCACATTGGCCCGATGCAGATTGACGCCTTCGGACAGCACTTCGGTAGAAACAAGTATGCGATAATTTTCTTTCTTATGGCGCGCTCGGGCGTCAAAGTTTTCAAGCACTTTATCACGGACTGATTCTCCGGAATCTCCTGTAAATAAAAGAACCTTATTGGGATACTCTTTATTGATATTTTTAAACAGATAATTAGCAGTTTCTTTTGATTCGGAAAATATGATGAGATGATTCGTTTGTAAGACCGTGTTTTTTGACAGCTCGGCTGCAAACTTTAATAGCTTCGGATCACGCAGGACTTTCTGCCAGAGCATTTTAACTTCCAACAGAATAGCATGGTCATGTAATAGATCTTTCCTGAGTTCTTCTCTGAAATCTTTACTGTCGTATTCTTCCGCCTTTCCTTCATCTATCAGACGCTCAACTGCCTCATCATCATCGTTTTCCAGGAGTTCAAATATCTTGTTGGTATGTTTGGCACTCACATAGACATGGCCGTTGTCCAGCTCTTTTATGAACATCTCGTAGGAATACAAAAATCTGTCTACTGAATTTCTAAATGCAAAGAAACTGCTTTCCAGTCGTTTAACGAGAAGTATTTTCATAAACCGGCCCATGTTACGCTGGGATTGTTCTTCAAGCTGATCAATCTTACCTTCATAATAAAGCATGGGCATATAGCGTGCGTACCTAAATTGATTGGCGATGAGGTCGATGGTTTTATTAAAAATAACATCTTCTTCATCAATGAGTACGTAGAATAATGGATCCGGTTTATTAACCTCCGGGAATTTGAGTCCCTGCTCTTGTATGTCTTTGGTGAAATATTTTTCAATTTCAGTTCGGGTGCGGCGCACCATCAAATATTTAAGCACCTTATCACGTATTTCACGTGCGTTTGCTTTCACCGTATTTATGTATTCCGTATAGTCTTTTTTTCGATCAAGATTTTTAAGTTTTTTGTCAAGACCACTAAAAAAGGATTCCAGATCTGGAAGATTAGGAATGGTGCTTTTTTTGGCCTTCTGAAACAGTTTTAATAGGCTCAGAATATCTTTTGGAGTATTATTATAAGGCGTTGCCGTAACTAAGACAACTCTTTTCCCGCGACATATTTCTGCAAGTTTCTCGTAGGTGATTGTAGTTTCCGTTCGAAAGCGGTGAGCTTCATCGATGATAATATTTATGTATTTATCTGTTCCTCTGTCTAACAGATCATCCAGTTTACCGATCGATTCAAAATCTGCTGGCACTCTGAAGTCTGAGAAAACATTGGGCCAGGAACCGGGATTGGATTTTTCCAAAAGTACCGGTGGAGCTATAACAAGCGTTCTGCCATCCAGTTGCCCTGCCAACATAGCTGAAATGTAAGTTTTTCCCAATCCTACAACGTCGGAGATAAAAACACCACCATATTCCAGAAGAATCTTTTTAGCATTTAAAACTGCCTGCTCTTGATATTCAAGTTTTTTAAATTCCTGCGGTAAATATTTAATAAATACTTCATCTGTTTGGCTGAGTTCATCTTTAAAATATTCGTAGAGAAACTTCAGGTATAGCTGATAGGGCGTGATATTTTGTGTCAACCATGTCTTGTCTTGAATGGTCTGAATATATTTTTCGCTGACATCTACAGCGTTACTCCATAACTCCTCAAATTTATTTTTCGCAAAATCATAGTCACTTTTGTTTTTAAGTTCCACGTTGAATTCAAGATTTTCAACCAGCCCAGCTTGTGTGAAATTACTGGAGCCTGTGATAACGCGGCCGGTATCCCTATCGCCTTCCTTAAATGTCATAATATAGAGTTTGGCGTGGATATTCTGTGATGGATAAGCCCTGATTTCCAACTTACCATTTCTAATCCATTCTATAAATTTATGAACTCCTTGTTCAACATTTCTATTGTCCTCTGAATCCTCCATTTCACTCTGAACAAGATTTTCAATCTCCTGCTTGGTTTCAGCGTGCGAAAAATCAAACTTCGTCTGATTAGGTTTATTGGCTTTTTCAATCATTTCGAAAGTCTGACGGCTTGTGCTGATTCCGATGAGGATTCTAATATTTTCCGTTGTTTCCAAAGACTGGTAAATGGCGTGAAACCCACTTGAGTAGAAGTATCCTACGAGGCAATCAAAAAACGAAGTGTCTTTGATTAGTACCTCAAATCGTTCTTTTAGATTTTGGTTTTCCTCGTTTGTGATGAAAGAGAGATCAGTATTCATTTATCTTCCTTGTTACTATATTGTACCTCAAAGTGTTATACAAACGGTATACTATATTACTTGTTTTAAACCAAGCAGTAACAGTCCAATCATATTATTAAATTGTGTACATAGTATCATGTTTTATTAATTTTGGGGAAAGATGAAAGACTTTTACCAGCATTGATATTGAAAAATGTCTAATCTACTCCACCAATATTTTCTTTATAAGTTTATTTGTCTCAGAAATTCAGCATAATTTCTACTTAAGTAACTTTTAAACTCAATTAAAAATTTGTAAGTTCAGAACTCATGACATAGGGTTAATGTACCATCCCCTATAAACATTTATAAACT
>CAZYTI010000362.1:0-5247 GCA_964650065.1 uncultured bacterium | reverse complement strand
AAAGGTTTTACGTATTTTTTATCATCCGACATCAGACGCGAGAAATCATCCAATTAGGAATGATGGAAAAATTAAAACAAGGCCAATGTTAGTTGGATTAAATTATGATTATTATCGGGAGGCAGCTTGACGGATGGACTGAATCAACCCCACGAGTTTGGATGTAGGATAAGATGATTGAAAGATTCAGAAACTCAAAGATTTAAAGATTGAAAGATTGTTCAGACGGATAATTTCGGGGTTGGTTGCACATCTTTTAATACAAAACATGGCTTATAATGGGTGTATTTTGTTACAATAAAATGTAAATATTGGGTTGATTCTGTTACATTATTTTGTTACCTTTAAATAAACATCATCTTCGATTAGCGTGATCGAAACTGACCAATAAGATTTTCCAACTATTTGGAGGTAAACGTGTTCCCACGCTCGATACTCCTCAATTTGAGAGAATGGAAAGAGAGGGCCCATCGGAAACCACTTATTTTACGCGGCGCGCGGCAAGTGGGCAAGACAACGGTCATTGACCTGTTTTCTCAGGAGTTTGACAATTATGTCTACCTTAACCTTGAAATAAATAGAGACAAGGCGCTGTTCGATGACAATCTTACCATTGAAGAAATTTTTCAGTCTATTCTGCTGAATAAAGGCAAAATCCTGAAACCCGGTTCAACACTCCTGTTTATTGATGAAATACAGAATTCACCCGTGGCCATAAAAATGCTTCGATATTTTTATGAATGCATGCCGCATCTCTTCGTTATCTCCGCAGGATCATTGCTTGAGATTGTCCTTGACGACCAAGACCTTTCTTTTCCTGTAGGGCGAGTCGAGTACCTTTACATGTACCCGCTTACCTTCAGAGAGTTTTTACTGGCGAAACAAGAAGATTCTTTGTTGCAAGCCTATGATACGGTACCCGTTACACGTATTGGTATTGGCCCGCTTTTGCGTGCATTTCATGAATATACTGCTGTTGGCGGTATGCCCCAAATTGTTGAGAATCACATTGAGAATTCAACTTTCACTAATCTATCGGGGATATATGAATCACTCATTGGGTCTTATACCGATGACGCTGCCAAATATGCCCGGAACAAGTCAGCTCAAGAAATATTACGTCATTTTATAGAAACTGCGCCTCAACAGGCAGGAAATCGTATTAAATTCTACGGATTTGGCAATTCCAATTATCGGTCCAGGGAGGCGGGGGAGGCGTTACGGACCTTGGAAAGAGCCATGCTTATTTATTTGATCTATCCTACAACGTCGATGCAATTACCTGTCATGACCAATTTAAAGAAATCACCAAAGCTGCAATTTGTGGATACAGGTTTGGTAAATTACTTTGTCGGTTTACAACCGCAGTTTTTCACATTTACGGATTTACAGGCCTTGTATAAGGGCATTATAGCCGAACACATCGTAAGACAGGAAGTCATAGCCTCTGATTTTGCACATAACCGGTACACGCCGTTCTGGGTGAGAGAATCGGCCTCATCCAACGCTGAAGTCGACATGCTCTTTTCACATGAAGGCATGGTTATCCCCGTGGAAGTCAAATCGGGAAAAACCGGAACATTACGGTCTTTGCATCAATTTGTTGAGCATTCGGATCATCCCTATGCAGTGCGCTTATATGGCGGTCCATTGGACATTGTTGAAACACAAACACCGGCCGGAAAAAAGTATAAACTACTGAATTTACCCTATTTCTTAGCAGGGAAATTAAAGGAATATGTGGCGTGGTTTGTGGGCGTGGGGTTGATAAAGTCCGTCTGACATAAAATATTTGATTGTAACTTTATTTTTCTCTATACTATATGGAAATAGATATTGAATTTTATGGAGAGAGATGATGTTTAAATTTATTGTAGCGATTTTCAGAGTTATTCTCTTAGTATTTTCAGTAAGGCATATGGATATTGTTATCAAAAATGCAATATTGAAAAAAGAGAATGAAATTTTAAAGCGTAAAAAAACGGAAAGGATCAAGTTCAAGTTTTTTGACAGATTATTTTATGCTGTTATGTGTAAATTGTCGGAAAAAGCAAAAGAATTTGTGACATTAATTAAACCAGAGACAATCAAAGGTTTTACGTATTTTTTATCATCCGACATCAGACGCGAGAAATCATCCAATTTGGAATGACCCTGAATCCCGTCAAGGAATTTGTCAGACAGCAGATGATTGAATTTGCTTATAATTTGAAAGATATGGTCTATTTAATCCATGACCGGACAGGTGAGTTTAAATTAAAGTTTGATGATTATGGAAAAATTAAATCCAGGTCGACGTTGTTTGGATTGAATTACGACTTATCGGGAGGCAGCCTGACGGATGGACTAAATCCCCCCCACGGGCTTGAAAAATGGGTGTCATTCAACGAGTAATTTTTAATCCTTGACATTCATTGTCAAATCTGATATTTTTTGAATTCATAAAGATTGGAGTTATCAATGAATTTAAAAATTATTCTTGAACCCAGTGAAGATGGTGGATTCACCGTTTATGTACCATCCCTGCCTGGTTGTATAAGCGAAGGCGATACAAAAGATGAAGCATTAAAAAATATCCGTGAAGCGATTGAGCTTTATCTTGAACCTGTTGTTGATGATCTTATTTTAGAACAAAATTCGGAAACTTTTGAGATTGCTATATGACAAAAGTTCCAAGTATACACTATGAAAAAGTTGTCAAAGCACTTCAAAGAGATGAATGGATTGTTGTAAGGCAGAAAGGCAGTCACATACGCCTTCAAAAGCGAACACCAACAGAAACTTTAAAAGTAACAGTTCCTGCTCACAGACCTATCAAACGTTCAACTTTATCTCATATCCTTAAACATGCACATCTTTCAGTCGATGATTTCTTGCGACTTTTAAAATAATCTTGTTTGTATTAAGTACGTGATGTGGAGTAAACTCCATCTGCTTGCCCTTTTTCTTGAATATTTAAAGATAAGTGTAGGATTGGTAAAATAGATTATCGGATGCCGTGGGGAGGATAAATTACATCCGTATTTGAATTCATGCCTGAAAATCGATATTTTCTGATTTTCAGGAGGTAGGATGTTCTCATTAATTACTTTTCTTATTGGTGCATTTTATAATCTATTGAAATCAAAAAAGCAACTTTCTATTCAAAACTGTTTACAGAAAAAGGAAATTGAAATTCTCAAGAGACAAAATCAGAAGAAGCGGTTGAAAATACATCAATCTGATCGATTAATCTTTTCAATTCTAAATAAAATAGGTAATCTCAAAGAGATTATTACCATCGTCAAGCCGGAAACTGTGTTGCGATGGCAGAAACATTTAATCAAACGTTTTTGGACGTATAAAACAAAGAATCGAGTAGGAAGACCACCTGTTCATAGTGATATCAAGCAAATTATTCTGAGTATGAAGAATGACAATCTATACTGGGGCTATAAGAAAATTCAAGGAGAGCTGTTAAAATTGGGTATTCATCTTGATCAAAAGACCATTCGGAATATTTTAGCTGATTTTCGTCGAAGGGGAAAAATCAGGAGATCCTTAACCTGGAAGCGGTTCTTAAGACTACAGATTCATTCAATCTATGCGATGGATTTTTTCACTATAGATACGGTTTTGAATCAAAGATATTATGTGTTTTTCATGATCTATCATAAAACCAGAGAGATTGTTCAGTTTGCTGTAACCCGGAATCCAACGAGAGAATTTGTGAGGCAGCAATTAATGGAATTTGAGCAGATATTAGATCATGTCGTTTATATGATTCATGATCAGGCTGCCCAATTCAAGTTAAATTATTTTGATTATGGGATAAAAGGAATTAGTACATCTGTGAAAGCACCTATTATGAATGCGTTTGCTGAACGTTTTGTTAGTTCAGTACGTCGGGAAGCACTGGATTATTATTTGCTGATCAGTGCGAAGCAGATTGTAAGAATATTGAGGGAATATTTCAAATATTATAATTCAAAACGTCCTCACCAAGGGATAGATCAAAGAATACCGAATAGGTACAAAGCCCAGACCTATGGGAGAGTGTTAAAATTTCTAATTCTAGGAGGTTTATGTCACCATTATGTGAGGAGGGCAGCATAATGGATAGAGTTTATCCTCCCCACGGGGTTATCCAATTAGGAATATTGGAAAAATTAAAACAAGGCCACTGTTATTTGGATTAAATTATGATTATTATCGGGAGGCAGCTTGACGGATGGACTAAATCAACCCCACGGGAATTGGATTAGATTTATACGATACATTAAGATTTTATAATACGTATCATTTTCCATTAAGAAAAAAACGGATTCTTTTCTTAAGATGAGCCAGATACCAGGAAGGATTTTTCAATTTATCATATAATTGAGCTCGAACTTCCATATTGACTTTAGCCTTATTTATTTGTAAGTAATAATTCATAAAAAGTAGATGAATTCGATACTGAAAATCGTCCCAGTTAATTCTTTTGAAATATATAGAATATTTTTTCTTTTGATAATCGTTTATAGTTATGATAGTATTGTTAACTTGGAAGCACATTTCAAAAAGGACAAGAAATCGAAGCCATTCATTTTTCAAACCGCTTTTCTTGAAAAACCGATTTACAAAGGCCGCGTCCATCTGTTTTGTATGTTTTTTGATAAGTATATAAAATTCAAAGTACCTCCTCATGGGTATTGTATATGTTAAAGGAGAACTGTTTGAGAATAGTTGACAATGCATGACATGATGAACCAAAAAATATGCAATAGAGGGACAACGGTACACGATACTATCGCTCTCTATTCTTGTCGATTGAATCAGCATGTCATTGTAATTAATGATATGCTGATAATCGGATCCCATTGGGTGTATATGAATTTCAAGAGTGGCGATGTGCCGGTCATGGAACAAGGGAGGAAAATGTATGGAATTTGTCTTCCAGGCAGGGTCAGGCTGCACTTCGTTAAAATATCCGTTTTTCCGCAAAGCAGCCAATGTCTCATCGATTCTCTCAGGAGAGACGAGGATATCAATATCAGCCATGACACGTTGGCCTGGATATGAATATAGATCCATGAACAATGCTGCTGCGCCCTTTAGTAGTACCGGCTCTATCCCGATGGAATTTAGAATTTTTGCAGAGAAAATAACTTGTTTTTTGATTCGCTGATTCCGCTGCGCATTGAGTTCATAGATGTTGTGCATAAACTCAATTAGCTCGTCATCCAGAGAATCGATAACTTTCGGGTATTGAATAAGTATATGGTA
>CAZYTI010000361.1:0-5253 GCA_964650065.1 uncultured bacterium | reverse complement strand
CCATCAACAGCAGGCTTGGGACGCCCACTTCTTCGATGGTACGCCGGTCAATTTCTCTCATCTCTTGAGTGGTAACGAGTCTATGCATGAAATAATTTCATTCCTTCTATATCATTTCGTCAGACCGTGTCAAATAGAGAACTATCAATACGATAAACAATTCCATTTCTATTTGCAAGAAATTTCTTCTTGATTCCTACCTTTTTTTAACTTATTTTTCTAAGGATCTCTATCCGTCGATTATCCATATTGTGGTGAAAAGTGTCGAAAGAGAAAATCCTTCAACTCATAAATAATGCATTAGCAGGTGATCAAAAGGCTTACGAGATGCTGTTGAACCGATACCAAAACGGCGTCTACAACATGATATATCAAATGATCAAAAACCGTGAAGAAACGGAAGACCTCGTCCAGGAATCATTTATCAAAGCGTTTAAATCCCTCGAAAGTTATAACGATAGCTACGCTTTTTCAACCTGGCTCTATAAAATAGCTTTCAATCACTGTATCGATGCCATTCGAAAGAAAAAACTAAAAACCCTCCCCCTCGATCGTCCTATTCAGCTTAAAGAAGGTGAAATTCATCATGAAATACGCGATGATACTTACAGTCCTGAAGGGGATTTTCTTTTTTCAGAGAGAAAAAAACTCATCCAGGATACCATTAATTCGCTTCCTGAACGCTACCGTATTGCGATTATCCTCAGGCACCAAAAAGATCATTCATACGAGGAGATCAGTGAAATTCTAAAAATTCCCTTGGGTACGGTTAAAGCCAGAATTTTTCGCGCCCGGGAAATGCTGAAAAAGAAACTCCGGGAGAAATAAATCATACGGAAATCACTGATCGATCATCATCGATCATGCTTCGATACCAAGTTTTTTAATTTTTGAATGTAGATAGGTCCTGGGAATATCTAATATTCGAGCCGTTTTTGATACGTTCCAATTATTGGCCAACAAGTTCTCACGTATATATTCTCTCTCAAATGTTTCTTTGGCCTTTTTAAAAGTGTAAGATTCCACCATGTTAAATTTTGATTTAGAGGCCTTTTTTAGATTTAATATCGTAGAAATATCTTCAGGTTGTACTTTATCACTCTCCATCAAGACGATCAACTTCTCCATCGTATTTTTCAATTCACGAATATTTCCGGGCCAACCGTAAGCGATCAATTGATTCATTGCTTGCGGAGTGATAAGTTTATGTTCGATACGATGCTCTTCACAGTAATGTTGAATAAAATGATTGACGAGCAAGGGGATATCCTCTTTCCTCTCCCGCAGTGGATCTATTTTGATATTGAGAACATTCAAGCGAAAGTAAAGGTCCTCTCGAAATCGACCTTCTTCCATTTCCTTTTGCAGATCTTTATTCGTTGCTGCAACAATTCGTACATCTGTCTGAATGGGTTGGCTTCCACCGACTATTTCAATAATACCCTCTTCCAATACCCGGAGTACCTTTGCTTGTGTCATCACACTCATGTCCCCGATCTCATCGAAAAATAGAATCCCCCCATCTGCAATCTGAAAACGTCCCTTCTTGTCCGAGCTGGCACCCGTAAAAGCACCTTTTTTATAACCGAATAGTTCACTTTCGATGAGCGTCTCGGGAATGGCTGCACAATTAACCGCGACAAAGGGTCGTCCCACCCGCTTGCTCTTAAAATAGATGGCACGGGCAACCAGTTCTTTTCCAGTTCCGTTTTCCCCCTCAATGAGAACCTTGCTATCAATAGCTGCCGCCTTGGTAACGAATTCACGTATCGATTCCATGGGAGGGCTCACCCCTATCATCGTGTAGTGTTCTTCGACGCTTTCCAACAGGTGCGCTTTTTCCCTCTCCAGCTGCCCCCTCATCAAAGCATTTTTTATCGTCATGAGCACACGCTCGGAATCCAGTGGTTTTTCTAAAAAATCATATGCACCAAGCCGTGTCGCTTCCACGGCAGTATGGATGGTTCCCTGTCCTGAAATCATAACCACCTGGCTGTGAGGATTTTTCCTCATATTCCTTTTAAGAATCTCCATACCACTCACATCGGGAAGCTTTAAATCCAATAGGAGTAAATCATAATTATCACGATCTATTTGGGTGAGTGCCGACTTTCCATCATTGGCAATATTACAAGAATAACCCTCATAATCCAATATATTCATTAAAATGCACGAGAGGTTGTGGTCATCATCCACGATTAAAATATGGGACTGCTTGGAAGCCATTATTAACCTCCTGAATCAATAGACAAAAAAAATGAAGACTTCCACATTGAGAGGGAATTTATTTTGCGCTAAGACTACATAAGCAACTGATGTCCTCGTCTCCTTAGGACTTACCCGAAGATAACACGATTTCGATTGGAAATAATAGTTAATGCAATTTTTGTGCCTAATTATAATAGTCTGATTTTCAATTTGATTGTATAATCGAGAGAGGGTTTTGAATGGTTACCTAACTATTTATCAATAATGATTTAAGGATATGATTTTAAATTTTTTTAAAGATGCGAATTACCCCTCTCTCATCTACCCATTCATGGATCTTATCTCTTCACAACGGAAGAAGTGTCATTTTTTCCTAACAGTCCAGTGTCATTTTTTTCATACATTTCATGAACTATCTAATCCTTCTTTTACAGCAGCTGCCAAGAGGGGCATCATAATCTCATGCTGTCCAATCAACTGATATCCCTGTCCACCCTCAAGGTTCGGTCTTTCTATGAAATTCACCGTAGGTCGATAATGTCGGATCATATCAAAATTTGCTGTCGTAAAATGCGTGACCCTCCCGCACCTATTTCTAACAACTGTCAATGCTTTAAGAAAAACTTCAGGTAATATTACAGAAGAACCAAAAAGCAAGACAACGCCTCCATTTCCAATTCTTGATACCAGATGGGTCCAAATTCGAAAATCACGAAGACTCGCTTCCCCGATAGAACAACCGTCAGCCGAAGGATGCTGATGAACGATATCCGTACCTACAGCCACATGAACCGTAACCGGAACACCCAATCGATAGGCCTGACCGAGTACACTCAGTCCGTGATAGGGTGGATTGTCCTGCACAATCTGCTTCCCTAAAGCTTCCCCGAATCCCAACTTTTCAGTTTTTCCATTTTGAATGGTGAGATTTAAAATGTCCGCTGTTTCCTTCGCCATTCCGAAACGGCCCGCTTTGAGAGAGGTGGAAACGTCCTCTGATGTCGTTCCAAAATAGGCCAATTCCACATCGTGTATTGCACCGGCCCCGTTCAGGGCAATGCCATGAATGATTTCATTTTCCAATAGGTCAACAATGACAGGACTCAATCCCACTTTGATCACATGGGCTCCCAACATCGCAAGCACAGGCTTTCCGTCATGAACAGCCTGAACGATACGGCTTACCAATACATGAAAATCCTTTGCCGCCAAAACCTTTGGAAGGGTTTTCAAGAAACTCACAAAGGAACTTCCTGACAGAAATGGAGAAGCCATTTCATCGATTTTGACCTTGCTCTCTCTTTTTTTGATAGATATCGGTTTGATACTATCCATATCAAATTCTTGGTACTTGGACATGGCCACTCTTCTATTTTAATTTGGTTTCAATGGACGTTAAACGAACATCAATGTACCCAACAGCGATTTTGCTCTTCATGAGGACCGGAATCCTACGCTCATCATCGGTCAACCATATGATCAATCGACCTTTCTGGTTAAATATCCCCTTACCACGCAAAACCGGCTCAACTACAATACAGTCAAAAATTCCTGCAGGAGTTTTGATACGATCTTTCTTATGCACAACAACTTGAAGCGGGTAGAGTTTCCTGTCACTATAATTATGAAAAGCAAAGGGCTTCCCCACTTTCAGAGGAACGGTCCTGACATAATAAAAAGACGAAAGCATACCCTGTACAAAGGGGGGAACGTCTGTCGTATCTTTCTGACTGTATATGGCCCGCTGATTTACCTGATCATAATCGACATATTTGTTGGTACGATACTTACCCTCTCGTATGTGTTTTTCAAATTTCCATGGGAAGAGGCCTTCCATATCAATACAGGATTCAACCCTATCCCGTACCTTAAAGAAGTTATCGAAGAATTTATTTGATCGGGCGGTTGTGACCACATGATAACACGGACGTCCATAGACCCATTGTGTATCGGGAATACTCATGGTGGCCGTACCCGCTGTAACGAATTTATAGGCAATCTCAAAAACGAGATGTTCACCCACGGCAAAGGCTTTATTCTCTCTGGAGGGAATGTGCGATTGAAAATCCGCCCACTGTAATGAATCAAAAATCGAAACACTGCTATTAGAGATGTTTTGGCTGAGATCCTGCAACAACGTCGAATCTTGATCTGCATTTTCCTGAGCGTATATGCTGCTGCCTGTATACCCTGTACATACGCCCCAGATACAGATCCCAAAGAGACACAACATTTGCTTGATTCTCTTATTGCCGATCACAGAGACACGTTGAATATTCATAAAAGTTTATCTCATCTTTTTATATCGTTTTACCACGTTATATATTTTATACCCGAGCGTCGGCACCATGGTTCCAGTGTGCTCGTTAACCCCTCTCTGCATTTTGAATGATCCTGGGTAAAATTCGCTTTACTTCCTTCTCCAGGATTTCTCCACAGATACGATAGAAATCCAGCTCTGTACCGATAGGATCATCGATCTCCGGATCTCCTTCCATGTGCTGTCTATCAAACTGCTTAAGTAAAAAAACTTTGCCACGCATCGAAGGGTCCAATTGTTCAATCAACCGTTGATGGTTTCTCTCCATCACAAGGATAAGGTCCGCTTCATTTGACATCTCCCTGGTCAGAAGACGAGAGCGGTGTGCGCTGATATCGATTCCCTTTTCAACCATCGTCAAAACAGCGTAGCTAGTCGGAGGTGCCTCTCTTGGAGCACCGGTCCCTGCAGATGCCACCTCAATTCCATCGATCCCTTTTTTCTGAAGCAGATCCCTGAGGATTCCTTCAGCCATGGGACTGCGGCAACTGTTCCCAGTACAAATAAACAGGACTTTGAAAGCTTCTTTCATCATTTTCCATCTCCCAATTCATTCTCAATCTCTTCTCTTGAAATCGCTCCGATGCGAAGAAAAGAGGGCCAGGATCCGGTTACATCGACCAAGGTCGAAGGTCTTGGGCTGTTTCTCTCCCCACCGTCTAAAATCAGATCAATCCCACTTCCAAAATATTCAAGCATTTCTCTCGCAGATCGAGCAGGTTTGC
>CAZYTI010000360.1:0-5264 GCA_964650065.1 uncultured bacterium | reverse complement strand
GATCCCGATGATTGGCAATCCAACCCATAATAATCACCTGGCTGCCTTCATCGGCCTCTCTTAACGCCCCACAGTTGTGGGTCCGTTTCCAATGCTTTTCATCCGTCAAATTCTACTCCTCAATGCTAAAAGGTTCAATGCTTTCCTTAAAATAAGACATGCCAATACAAATTCCAAATTACAAATCACAAATTCAAAATAAATCCCAAATTCCAATGTCCAAAAATATTTATCCTCACCGATGTTTATTATTTTTTGCCGTGCCAAATCCGGCAAATAAAAATAACATTTACACCTTTCACTGCATTAAGAGTGTTTTGTTTTGAATTTGGTATTTGGATTTTGGGATTTAAAAAATTACAAACCGGACGAAAAACGACAATAAAAGATTGACAGTATCAAAAGTAGAAATTATAAAAGTCTAATACCCAAACGTATAAATCTGGCGAAACGCAACATCACCTTCGGCGCGATCGATGGGCTTAAAATCATTCCAGCGCTGAATTCGAGCGAGAATACAGCGTTCAACACGTTCACTGTTCAAGGTAGATGATACAATCGAGGCCTCTTTCACACTTCCATCCGGACTCACAGTGATGCGTACGGAAAGTTTGCCTTTTAAGGAGGGATTCCGTTTCAATTCCCTTTCATAACAATACCTGATTGCGGCATTGTGAGAGAGGAGGACTTCTTGAATCGCCTCGGGACTCCGATAAACACTTTTTCTTCCGGTACCAACAACCTCCTCGGGTGCTTCAACTTTCAGCTCCCCCTTCCGTGAAAGGGATTCTGAACGAACATTGCTGGATTGTGTCACCAGGTCATCAATACCGGCTCGCCTTCCTGTTCGCGATCCCCGGGCACCACCACTTCCTCCACCTCCGCTACCTTCACCTTCACCACCTCCGCCACCTCCAACACTACCCCGTGTCTGCAAACCATTCACCGAAGAAAGCACATCGTCCAAGTCCTTATCTGCACCGGCGCCGGTTCCTGTTGGAGAAAATAAACTCGTGATGGCATCACCTTCGGCAGCCTTGCCTGTTCCTGTCAATAATCCCAAGAGTCCCCGATTACTCACCTGCCTGGAAATGGCCTCTCGCGTACGACGTCTGGCTTCTGCAGCCTCGACCCGGGTGGGACGCCGGATTTCACCTGGTCCCGCTTCGCCAGGCCCCTCACCACCACCTGTTTCTTCACCTCCCGTCCCTCCTCCACCCTCTTCACCACTTCCAGTCCCCGGGGCTTCCTCCTCCACTTCCTCTGAACCGGTCTCATCCCCGGCAGCAGCTCCTATAGTGGAAGCGATTGTCCCATTTGCACGACTTCTATTGACATCTTCTTCCAGGATAAAGTTGGCAAAGCGTTCTTGAATTCGAGTGATGTCTCTCTCGGTATATTGAGGCACAGGCCGTCCGGCTAAAATATAAACGATTATCCCTTCAATGAAGACACAGATAAAAACAATCGCCAGAAACCGAGTGTCCCAATCCATGAAGAAGGATTTGCGAAACTGTTCAGCGATTTTTTTCTCCGCGGAATTTGTCATTTTAACCGTGGCTGCGTTTCCCATCATCTCTCTTCCGTATAAACCACCAGTCGCATGTTCGGATAATTCGATTGGCCACAGGTGGCCAGAACCTTGATGAGCAACTGATATGGTAAATTCTTATCACCTTGTATAGTGACCTTCCCCGAAAACTTTGCCCCATACATCGTTTCCATTTTTTCCGCTTCTCTGGCATATACATACAGTTCTTCTTCGAGTTCTGGAATAATATAACCCTCCAGATTCATAACGTCTTGCATTCGGACGATGGGTTTTTCATTTACCAGTATCCAATCGGATGAGACTGTGACATCCAATCCCAATTCGGGGAGATGTTCCGTCTTGGAGGACGGCAAGGTGAGATCCTGCGAAGGATTGATCAGTTGTCCATGGGTTGAATACGTCTTCAGTAAGAATATAAGAATGATGGTGAACATATCCATCATTGATGTCAATTGAAGCCGTGATGCACCAGGCGTTGTTTTATGTTTTTTTCTATGAGATGGAACGAAGGCCATAATCTATCCGTTTGCAATTCGTTAAACTTTTTTAATAAATCCCTGCACTCAAAGAGACATCCGGGAATAATTCTAAAACATTCCCGTTCATCCTAATCAACCGTGCAGCATCCATTGTGCTGATCACTGTCTGATAATCTATATCCGGTTCGGCCATGATGATGATTTGACCCGAATCGGGAAAATTGTCAGCCGCCTTTCTTTTAATTTCCATGAGGTTTGCCGATAGCTTCTGAAAATCATACTCTCCGTTGATTAATGGAATGGAGGGTTCACCTGCTTTCTCTCCGGCTAACACGGCCATCGAACTGGATATATAGAAACCTCTATCGGTAATCGTTACAGTGAGATCCAGATTTCTTCTATCCTCCTCAGGTAGTTGGGCCAGCAACTCCCCTTCAGGCCCCACAGCAGTAGGAGGCAGGTTGAGTTCGATGACACCCAGTCGAACAAATTCTGCGGAAGTGAGTAAGAGGGGAATGAGGACGACCATGAGATTCATCATGGGAGTGATATTCGCATGCTCCAACTCAAATTCACGTTTACCGCGCCTGGAGGGTCGATAGGCCATTTGCTCTATTCCTCTTGTGTCATTAAATTGATAAGTTTGACTGTATGCTCATCGATTTCATCAATGATTCTTGTCGTTTTATTATGGAGAACCGTATAAATTAGAATCGATGGAATGGCCACGGCAAGACCCGCCAGAGTTGTATTCATCGCAACCGAGATTCCATGGGCCAGTAACCGTGACTTCTCTGCGACGTCGATCCCGGGTGCAGAAACGGATCTAAAGGCAAGTATAAGACCATAAATGGTACCCATCAATCCAGTGAGAGTAGCAACATTCCCAATCATAGCAAGATAATTGGTGCGCGCCTGAAGTTTGGGAATCACCTCCAATGTTCCTTCATCCACAGCATTCTGAATGGCTCTAAAATTGGGGATCTTCATCTTGCTTGCCTTGAGCAACCCGACAAGCACAATTTTGGGAAGCGCCTTGGCCTTTACACTGCGGCATAACGCAATCGCCTTACTAAAATCTTTCGCCAGAACATATTTTCTGATCTGCGCCATGAATTTATGTGCATTGATATTTGAAATGACATAAATGTAATGGGTTCGTTCGATAGCAATGGCAATCATAAAACCAGCAATCATCAATAATATCCACATGAAGAGCCACCCACTTAATCCCGGACTGAAACTATGCCAAAATTCAGCCATACGTAACCTCCGTTAGTAACTTATGTCCATAAGAATATAATATCATTTTCGCTTCCTTTCAACTGTTTTCTTAATACTTTTCACTCTATCCAACCGCCGCAGTTCTTTTTCAGGTTTGGGAATTTCTCCGACACCTTCCTTAACCTCCTTCTCAAAACTCCTTTCCAATTCTATCTCCCCGATGTCCGGTTCAACACGTCGAGAAATAATGATGACACCCGGTTTCTCCACCCTTCCTTTAATTTCGATAACCCCCAGCACCATCTCCCCGTTTAATGTATCGACTTGCGCAACGGGTTTTACATCGATCTTCTTCGTTGTGTCGGGATGTGAATTTTGCGCCATGAGCAAATTGGGCACAACGACTCCAATGCTTACGAAGAAGATGGTAATTACAATGAGACGCTTCATGATTAATAACCCTCCAATCTTTGAGGCAAAACACGCTCCGGGATGAACTGAATTCGGATTTTCCCATCCATGGATCGGGTCCCGGTTAGCGGACATTTGAGAGCCACCAAATTCGTCCCTTCACGTAACACCTTCACAATAGAAAGGGGTGATCCCCCAGAATCGTGGGATACAGCCAGCCCATTTAAAAATACCTGAACGGGCTGAACGGTATCGAAAGCAATATCCCCGGATATCGGAAATCCGGGAACGAGTATTTCTTTACGAATGTAGAATTGTCGATCACGGGTGATACGAGACAGACTGGTATCGAGAGGTGCGCGAGATACTTTCCAGGACAGTTCTGAACCCATTTGCATGTGAGGATGATACCAGCCAATCATATTGACATTGGGCAATTCCCACCCTTCTTGAAATAATGGCGAAAACCACCATGTCGTATCGGTCACCACGGTTAGACTCACTATCGGTATATTTAATTTCTTCGAATATGTAGCGGGATCCATTTTTACCAATCGGATACCAATCCATTCTCCCCAAGGACTCGCTACAGGAAAACTTTTTTCGATTTCATATGCGTCCTCTAAAAGGACCTTTATATTTTTCTCGAGAAAGAAAACATTGTCCTCAAAGACTGCCAATGCTTCCTCATATTGGATATCACCGGCTTCCACAAATAACTTCTCAGCCGCCTGTTGATCCACAAAACCTTTAGCAATTAAATCATCCAAAACATCGGCCAACCTGAGAACAAAGCGTACCATTTCTGAATGAGACTCATGAAGGTTAGAAAATGGGATTCCACTTCCCGCAGCGTCAAGAATGCCCCGTTTATAGAAAATGAGGGCGGCTTGAGAATAAGTTTTTGAGAGCTCTATAAGATTGATGATGGTATTGACCATCTCATCGGATGCGCGATTCTTGCTTTCGAGAGCGATATTCCGAAAACTACGGGTAATCCGCTCATAAGTACTCAGCGCATCACAGGCTAATTCATCGTATTTTTTCCCTAACAAAGTCAGGGATGACACCATTTTAGAACCGGATGCTTCGATCCATGTGTTTTCAAGACCCAAGCTGTCAGCCACCTGTAAATTTCTCCGATGGGTTTGGACAACCACATCCAGCAGGGGTTTTATGGCCTTGATCAGGACCTGATTCCGATACTCAAACTGAGCCAGGTCATTCAGATCTGCAGGGATGGGTGCGGTGAGTAATCTCTCAATGGATTGAGCATTGACCTCGGCCATTTGATAGATGGTTTCAGAGACTTTTTCATTTGATCTCTCATGCCAGAATTTCGTTAATGATCTCAATGTGTCACTCACACTGGCTTGGGTCGAATCTTTGTCCTGATCACTGAAATTTGTATTATCCAGCACCCGATCAAGAACCTGGATAGCCCTCCTATAAGCAGCCAATGACTGATCATAAATCTGTGTGGTACGTTCGTTGATCTCTTTTTCCTTAATAACCCGAGAGGTGGGATTCATGAAAGGAATTTCCTGTGCGGCCCAGGTTTGAGCAAAATTCTCATATACTGAACCAATGCGATATAC
>CAZYTI010000359.1:0-5274 GCA_964650065.1 uncultured bacterium | reverse complement strand
GTTTATAAAATCGGCTTGTGTGTGCTGCTTTTGGTCGTTTCTTCTGTATCTGCACAGGAGCCTATCTACTGGGATGTGTTCCAGAAAATCATGGAGGAGGCTTTTGAAAATTCACAGGTCATGGAAAATGCCAGCTGGTTGTGTGACGTTTTCGGTCCGCGAAACACAAAAACGAAGGCCTATATTGAATCGGCCCAATGGGCTAAAGCGCGATTGGAGGCGTACGGTCTCTCGAACGCCAGGCTGGAGCCCTACGAATTCGGGATCGGCTGGAGTAACGAGTACACCTCAGTACACATGATGAGCCCTCAATATATGCCCATCATTGCCCATCCGGCAGGCTGGTCTGATGGCACCGATGGGAAAATCCGGAATACGGTTACCTATATCAATTTCTATGAGATTGAAAAAGAATCGGATCTGGATCCGTACAGGGGGAAACTGAAGGATGCGATCATATTCATGAGACCGCAACAGGAGATTACACCTCATTACGAACCCATGGCGAAGATCTACACCAAAGAACAACTGGATGAGATGGCTAAGATTCCCATCGGTCCCCGTGAGGAGAGGCGCAGGCGAAGATCACGAGGAGATGGGTTGACGGTCACCCAGGTCATCGATTTTGTTTTTGCCGAAGGTGCAGCGGCCATTGTGCGTACAGATGGACGGAATGACTTCGGAACTGTGGATGCGGCTGTGAATGGCTACGCCATGGAGAAGCGGGCATGGGATACGGATGCGCCCCCTCCTGTGACCGAACTGGTCATGGCGGCGGAACAGTATAACCGGATTTTGCGGATACTGGAAAAGGGCATCCCTGTGGAGTTGGAAATGGAAATCAAGGTCAATTTTATCAGAGGTGAACCTGTCGATTATAATGTAGTGGCCGAAATCCCAGGCACCGATCTGGCACACGAGGTGGTCATCTGTGGCGGTCATCTCCAGTCGGAACCGGTGGGTACGGGCGCATCGGATAATGCGGCCGGTGCAGTCACGGCAATGGAGGCGGTACGCATTCTCAAGGCCATTGGAGTCAAGCCCAGGCGGACCATACGCGTGGGCCTCTGGGGTGGGCACGAAATGGGATTGTACGGCAACCGGCACCACGTTCGCACACACTTCGCCGATCCGAAGACCAAAAAACAGAAACCGGATTATGATAACTTCTGCGCCTATTTTAATTGTGATGCCGGGGGCGGTAAGATAAGGGGCGTTTCCATCATGGGCAATGAGGTGATCCGGTCCGTAATGACAGAATGGATAAAGCCGCTGCATCAACTGGGGATGTCTCATCTCTTTACCACGGGGATGGCCCATGAGGCCTACACCGAAGTAGGGCTCCCGGGTTTTTATTTTGTACAGGACAGAATGGATAGCCGTACCTATCATTCCAATATGGATGTCTACGATCACCTCGTTCCGAAGAACCTGATGTCCAATTCGGTCATCCTCGCCACCCTGGTATATCATGCGGCCATGCGAGATGAGAAGCTTCCCCGTGTTGAACATCAGGACTGGTGAGAGAAAGGAGAACAGCCATGAAAAAAAGAAGAACTATCGAGAAACGGCATAGAAATATAACCCGACGTGAATTCATAGGCAGCACTTCGGCCGCGGCAGCGGCGTTCACAATCATTTCCGGTTGTAGCATGGGAAGGCTTACACGTCCAAGGCCAAGTGACAAGATCAATGTGGCCTTCATCGGCACCGGAGGACAGGGTTGTGGTAATATCAAGGATATACTCGGGAATCAGGACGTCCAAGTGATTGCCGTTTGTGATGTCAATGAGGAGAGTGACTATAGCAGGTTTTATTACGACGACCCGACCGCAGGATTGAAACCTGCACTGAAGATCGTGGAGACGTACTACGCCGAACAAACAAAATCGGGGTTTTACAAGGGCTGCACCGGGTATGTGGATTTTCGTGAGATGCTGGAAAAAGAAAAAGGTATCGATGCGGTGGTCGTATCCACTCCCGATCACGTCCATGCGGTGGCCTGTATGGCAGCCATCAAAAAAGGCAAGCATGTGTTCTGTGAAAAACCTCTGACCCATTCGGTCTACGAGACGAGGATGGTCACAGAGGCTGCCCGGAAAGCGGGAGTGGCAACGCAGATGGGCAATCACGGCAATTCTGAGGAGGGGATTCGGCTGACTGTAGAGTGGATACGGGCCGGGGCCATCGGACCGGTGCGCGAGGTCCACGCCTGGACCAGTGCAGGCGGAGCCGAGTGGACAGATCTATCGGACAGACCCCAGGATACGCTACCGGTGCCCGAAACACTTGACTGGGATCGCTGGCTTGGTCCTGCGCTTTATCGGCCCTATCATCCTGCCTATGCGCCATACAACTGGCGCGGCTGGTGGGATTTCGGTACTGGAGCCATAGGGGATATGGCCTGCCATAACGTGGATCCCGCCTTTTGGGCGCTTAACCTGGGTGCTCCCACCAGTGTGGAGGCCAGCTGCTCCAGACTGAATGACGAGACCGTACCCACCGCGGCACTCTACCATTACGAGTTTCCTGCCCGCGGTGATATGCCCCCCTTATTTTTAAAGTGGTACGACGGCGGTCTGAAACCGCCGAGGCCCAAGGAGTTGGAGGAGGGCCGTAGAATGGGAGAGGATGGAATTTACTTCGTGGGCGACGATGGTGTGATCATGTGTGGAGGATGGTCAGGCTCCCCGCGAATCATACCGGAGTTAAAAATGAAGGCATACACGAGACCTCCTGAGACCATACCTCGAACAAGGGGTCATAAGCGAAGCTGGCTTGACGCCTGCAAGGGAGGTGATGCCGGCAGTGCAAATTTTGATTATTCGGGTCCTCTGACCGAACTGGTGTTGCTGGGCAATGTGGCTCTGCGTACCGGCAAGAGAATATACTGGGATAGTGCGAACATGAGGGCAACCAATGCGCCGGAGGCGGATAAGTTTATCAGGCCGGTATTCCGGGAAGGATGGAGTTTGTAGAATGTTTCAGCAATGTGTAGTGTCAAAAGTTCTTTGAAAAGCCGACGGAATTCGGTATCGGTATCGGAATCGAAGAGGGAACAATGTCATTTGTACAAGATGGTCTTGGCCAGTGAAACGATAAGCGCCGAACAGAATCATCAAGGTATAATTTTACTTGACAGGATAGTTGCAATGCTCACCAAATTGGGATGGCGGAGTACCGCTGTGAAAGAATCTGAAATAGTCTATTATTCGAGGAATGACGATCCCGATACCGATAAAAAGCCGGACAAATAAATATTTACGAGAAGGGGGAAGGCAAGCCTAATATTATACAACTGAATGGAAATAAAAAAAATAATTCTAAAACTTTTACCATTACCCAGCAATATATAAGGAGTTCTACAATGAAAACGAATCGTCTTGTTTTAGCGGGTTTAATTTTTACGCTGCTGTTCATCTCTTCTGTGTATGCACAGGAAAAGGTCTACTACGATGTGGTTCAGAAAATCATGGAATTCGAATTCGCCAATTCCGATGTCATGGAAAATGCCAACATGCTGTGCAATATCATTGGCGGACGCAACGTGAAGACCCCTGCGTATCTTGAAGCGGCCGAATGGTGCGTCGAGCGGTTAAAAGAGTACGGTCTGGAGAATGCTCATCTGGAGCCGTATGAGTTCGGTAACGGCTGGGACATCGATTATGTCTCGATTCATATGGTGTCCCCTAAATATATGCCGATTATCGGCTTCCCCGCGTTGTGGTCGTCCGGCACCAAGGGAAAAGTCCGGGCAAAAGTCATCCACATCAACTTCGATGAGATCACTTCGTTAGAGGATCTGGAACCCTACCGCGGGAAATTGAAGGACCGCATCATATTGATCAGTCCGATCCAGGAAATTTCACCCTATTTTGGCGTCCAGATGTGGAACCGGTCTCATACCTTTCGCCATGAAGAAGGTTTTCCCGCGACGTGGTCCAAGGAACGTCTGGATGCGTTGGAGAAAGTCCCCATTGCACCCAAGGCCTCCAGACAGCGCCGCCGACGCGGTTCCGCTGAGTTGAAGCAGAAAATCGTGGATTTTGTGTTTGGCGAAGGCGCCATGGCAATTGTTCACACGGATCCGGTCCATTATTTCGGATCGGTTGCTGCAATGGGTCGATACAACCGGGTCGAACGGCCATGGGACGTGAATGCACCCGCCCTTCCTCTGGATATGGTTTTGGCCGTGGAGCATTATAACCGGATGATGCATATTCTTGAAGAAGGCATTCCTGTTGAAATGGAAGTGGAAATCAGGACGAAAGTGTACAGAGGAGATCCGCATGATCATAACGTCATTGCTGAGATACCGGGGACAGACCTGGGGCATGAAATCGTTATCGAATGCGCTCATCTTCAGTCCTATCCTCATGGAACCGGAGCGATAGACAATGCAGCCGGTGTGGTTACTGCCATGGAAGCGATACGTATACTCAAAGCCATCGGGGTGAAGCCCCGGCGGACGATTCGCGTGGGTCTGTGGGGCGGTCATGACGGAGCTGGGGACATCGGTAACACGATGCATGTATACAAACACTTTGCCGACCCCAGAACCAAGGAATATAAAAAGGATTACGACAATCATGTCATCACCTTCAATCAGGATATCGGTCCCACCGCTATCAGATCGATTCCCTGCGGGGGAAGCGAAGAACTCCGGGCCATATTCAAAGAATGGATCAAGCCTTTGCACGGTATCGGGATGACACATGTTGAAACCGGGCGTGATCCGGGCGCGGGATTAAAGGGAGTCGGTTTGCTTGGCTTTACGTTTAATCATGATGCATACGATATGCTTGACTGGATTGCCCACATTAATATGGACGTGTATGAACGCCTCTTTCCGGAAGGCTTGATGCAGTCAGCGGTGGTCGTGGCGACGTTAGCGTATCATGCGGCCATGCGGGATGAAAAACTTCCCCGTATTTCGCCCAGACCCTGGTAATCACGATATGGGGAAAGGTGGAGCAGGGGATGACCAACTCTTCGGCGGTCATGGGAATGATACGGCGGTATTCTCGGGTGAATTACTAACTAAACTTTGGCAAATTTTATCTAAGTTTGCAAACGGCTTAATGATTTTGAAAAATGTTACCTTTTGATCTCCCCTTTACTAAGGGGGAGACAAGAGGGGGTATTGAAGGCGTGCATAAATAATGCTTTGCATAATAACCCCCTATGATCCCCCTTGCTAAAGGGGATAAAAAATGAATCATTATTTATGCACGCCTGGGTTGCTAAGACATTTTTCAAAATCATTAAGCCGTT
>CAZYTI010000358.1:0-5276 GCA_964650065.1 uncultured bacterium | reverse complement strand
CAACCGATGAAAGATAAACATCAACTGGTTTCGGCCCAGAAGAACGATCTCGAAAGAAAGGTAACCGATCTCAATCATGAACTCAATCTCAAGGTGGCAGAGATTACCAAGACCCAAAAAGAGAAGTTGGCCAAAGAAGCAGAAATCGCCCGAATCCAGTCAGCCAAAGATTCCCTCATCACAAAGATGCAAAATGAGATCGATAACAACCAGGTTCAGATCACCCAGTTGGCAGATAAGCTGAAAGTCAGTATTTTGGATAAGATTCTCTTTCCGTCAGGAGAGGCCAACATCACCTCCGAGGGATTGGTAGTATTGTCAAAAGTCGGTAATATTCTGAAGAACATCGAGGACAAAATCATCCGTGTGGAAGGACATACCGATAACGTCCCCATCAGCGGGCGCCTGACCCAGAAGTATCCCTCCAACTGGGAACTCTCTACGGCCAGGGCCACCAACGTCGTTCGGTTTCTCCAGGAGACCATCGCAATGGATCCATCCCGTCTGGAAGCCGTAGGCATGGGAGAACATCAACCCGTGGCATCCAATGAAACCGCTGAGGGGAAAGCCCAGAATCGACGCATCGAGATTGCCCTGTTACCCATAAACTAATAAGCTCGCATTGAAAAGGAGAACGAATCAAATGAATAGATATAGCTCAACTATTGCCGCAGTGTTGGTCATCTTATGTGTCGTCTCCATCGGACATGCACAGATGCTATTCCAGGCCGGTGGGAATCTAACCTTATGTTTTCCACGAGGTGAATTCGATGAGAACATAGAAACCATTGGAATCGGCGGTACAGGATTCTTTACGGTGAACTTTCCCCAATCTCCGCTATCCGTGGGAGCATCTCTTGGATTCATGATATATGGCAGTGAAACCGATGAAAGGCCTTTCAGCATGACCATCCCGGACGTTTATGTGGATGTGACCACAACCAACAACATCCTCCAGGGTCATCTGTTGCTCCGTGTACAGCCCCCCAGGGGAGCGTTTCTACCTTACCTGGATGGATTGGTCGGTTTCAACTACCTCTGGACCGAAACCCGCATTGAAGACCAGGACACACCCGGTTATGATGATATCGCCAGTACGACGCAACTGGATGACATTACGTTCAGTTATGGCGTTGGTGGTGGATTGATGTTTCGGGTATTCGATGGGTCAATGCGGGAAAGTGAAAATCGTGAGCTCATGGCCATCTATGTGGACCTGGGCATTCGATACCTCATGGGAGGAGAGGCCGAGTATTTGAAGCGAGGATCCATTGAAATCGAAGACGGTAAGGTATTTTACGATATTAATGAATCGACCACAGATATTCTCACCGCTCACATTGGTGTTTCTTTTGCTTTTTAATGCAATAAATTGAATGGCAGAAGGAAGGTGTAACGATGGTATGCTCTTTTAAATCATAAAGAAATAGGCCGTTGCCGACACAGCGACTTGTATGGTCAAATTATCGAGGCCATGATTACTGAATGCTTCAACGACCGATCCAACAATACCACATAACAGGGCCCCGATGATTGCATGGAATGGGGTCAATCCCAAATAATAAAGACTCCAAAATGCCACGAACGTGCCCATGAGACAGACGGCTATAGAGCCCTCTAAACTTCGGGTCGCTTTCACGCCCCCCAGAGAGGGTACACGATACTGATGTCGACCCCACCGTGTTCCCACAGGCTCACCCACAGCATCTCCCCACCCTGCAACCATAATACCTATAGCGGCGGATTGACTGAAAAAAAGGTTGGAAAGTACGCCCCCTAAAGCCGTGGACACAAGGGGGATGATGATAAAGAGCGTTCTATGAGGTGCGTCCTTGGGTCGAGCCAGGGCTTCGTAGAAACCAAAACCTTTTCCACGATAGCAGGCATACAATACGACGAGACTGACCAGAGAGCCAAACAACACCACAGCAGCATATCCGAAGGCCAGCTGTAAAATGGCCGCCATGGTGAAGATCATAAAATGAAAGATTTTTCTCGTATAAGGGGTGCGAATACTTTTATGGGTCCGCAACCATGCAGCGAAATAACCGGAAAGACCGGCATATATGAGAAATATGGGTGTAAATAGAAGGAGACTTTGAATATCTAACATTGAACGATTTAAAAAATTCAACAAATTATTACAGTCCTGTGGGTAGATCGATGAAGACCGTATCCAGATCAAATTTTTCGCGCAAATGTTCACCAATGGCCTTTACACCCAGTGTTTCAGTGGCATAATGACCTGCAAAAATGATGTTGATTCCCGCTTCCTTTGCCGCCCAGTAAGCCGTATGTCCCGGTTCACCAGTGATATAGGCATCCATCTTTGCTTCGATCGCTTGCTCGAGTATGCTCAGCCCGCCACCACTGACATACCCCAATCGCCTGATACTCGGATTCCCAAATTTCCACGCCACAGGGTTGCAGGACAAACGACTTTGCAAATGATCGATCACATCATCGACATGCATGGGTGTTTCAAATTGGACTTCTTTTCCAATAATTGAACCGTGGTACTCGCCAAAATCCCCTGTGATGGGCCATCCCAGCACTTTGGCGATCTGTGCATTATTACCAAATTCCGCATGGAGATCCAGAGGTAAATGTACCGCATAAAGGGCAATGTCCGATTCAATCAGCATTTGAATTCTTCGGTAGAGTGCACCCTGGAGGCGAACCGGTTTCCCCCAAAAAAGGCCATGGTGAACAAATAGTAATCTGGCTCCCAGATTCCTCGCCTTCTCAAACGAGGCAGCACAGGCATCCACGGCCAAAGCGACCTTCTCAACGTCTCCACTGTTTTCTACTTGCAGCCCGTTGAGACTATCGTCTTCGATTTCTTCAATCTTGAACAGGCTATTCAGATGTTTAACCAATAGGCTTAACTTCATCGTCTCTCACCTTTGTGATTTCAAAAACGACAGTCCCACCACCTCTACCCGCAGGGATCGAGACACTGAACACGGTCAGGCCGATCCGGTTCCTGTAAATACATACGCCCACGCTAACAACTTGATTTCGCTGGTTTAAGATCTGGCTTGACTGTCGAAGTAGGACCTCATTCATAATAACCTAGTCATTCCGACTTTGCAGTTTGCAATCGGGCGAACAATTGTTTCATATCATCGGGCAATTCAGAATCGAATAGAAGATCATTACCCGTGATTGGGTGAACAAACCCCAATGTCTTCGCATGGAGGGCTTGACGATCCATTATTTTTAGGAGCTCTACGGCCAGGGCCGTTTCACCTCTGTTCAGACCGCCCAAACGGCATCCTCTCCCACCGTAGGTATGATCCCCCAATACCGGATGGTCGATATGCGCCAGGTGAACTCTGATTTGATGGGTTCTTCCCGTTTCCAGGCGGAGATGCATATGGGAAGTGAGTGGATATCTCTCCACCACCTCATAGTGTGTCACCGCATGTTTTCCTTCTGAGGCCACTCTGATCTTCTTTCTGTCCTTGGCACTCCTCGCCAACAGGGTTTCAATCGTACCTTTTTCTTCCCGATTCCAACCCCATACAAGGGCGACATAACTCCGGGTAACCGATTTTTCAGTAAATTGAGACGCCAACGCTCGATGCACTTTGTCATCTTTTGCGACAACCAGCAAACCCGATGTATCTTTATCGATTCGATGAACAATTCCCGGACGGTAAGGCTCATTCAAAGTGGAAAGATGCTTGCAGTAGCCCAGCAATGCATTCACCAGCGTACCACTGGAATGACCAAAGGCCGGATGTACAACCATACCGGCCTTTTTGTTGACGATAACGAGAAAATCATCTTCGAAGACGATGTCGAGAGGAATATTTTCCGCAACAACTTCGGGAGGATTTGGCTTGGCCAGGAAAACCTTGATTAATTCTCCGGGTTGAAGGAAATGATTTGCTTTGACCGCTTTTCCGTTTACAGTAACAAAACCTTCTCGAATGAGTTTCTGTACCCGAGTCCTCGATACCTGACTGATCTCCCTCGCCAAAAATGTATCGATTCTCTCCTTCCCTTTATGTGCTGGAACCGATATATCTAACCATTGCGCTTCCATCTATTCCACTTCATGTGCTCCCGCTTGCTGTGCCTCCTCCATCTTCTTACCATAAATAAATACAGTATAAAAGAGAATAAACATACCAATCACAACAGCCGAGTCAGCAAGATTGAAAACAGGCCATCTGAAGTTGCCAATTCCCACATCGATAAAATCGACAACCTTCCTATAAAGAATACGATCAATCAGATTCCCACAGGCCCCCCCTAAAATGAGGGCCAGACTTCCTTTTATTCCCATCGGTTCGTCCCAATGGGTGATGAGATAAACCAAAACCCCGAGACTCGCAAAAATGGACAATACCGTGAAAAGCATGCCATTCCCAACTCGAATTCCGAATGCAATACCGGGATTTTCTACATAAGTGATCTTCACGAATTCCCCAACCACGTTAAAAGATTCATGGATACTCATCGTATGGCGTACGATTTGTTTCGTCACCTGATCGAGAATAATCGCCAAGCCGAAAAAGATTCCCACTCTCACTCTGACTCTCCAGAACCTGTAGATGTATTTCCGTTCTTTTCCTCACTGGATTTACATTCGATACAAAGACGTGCATGGGTCACGGCTTCCAATCGCTCTCGGCTGATGGGCTTATTACAAACATGACACAAACCGAACGATGTATCATCGATTCTTTCCAGAGCCATATCTATATGATAGAGAAGTCGACCATCACGCTGTGCATAAAATAAATTCTTCTCCCTTTCCATCGTATCCGTTCCCTGATCCGCCATATGGAATGCATATGCAGAGTGGTCACCCGAGGCCTCTTTGAGGGTCGATTCCATCTCATTCGTCTTAATGATTTCCATCTGCTCCATGAGTTCTTTACGTTTATTGAGCAACAACTTCTTATAATGGGCTTTTTCTTTCTTGTTCATTTACTTGCTCCTCTCGCTGCCGGTAAAAATTGATAATGAATCATTCCTGTACCTGTTCTATTCCAACATGTATCTTATCTTGTTCGATCTCCCACTTTTGATTAAACGTCCCTTCTTTAAAACTGTCTATCATAGAAACCGCTAATATTTCGGCACGTATATAATCGGCTTTTTGACGTATCGCACGATGAATAGTCGAAGAAGCCTCGTAACAAACGTTGATTCGATCCGTGACTTGAAATCCTGCGCTCTTCCGCATGTTCTGAACACGATTAATAAACTCCCTCGCCAATCCCTCGGAGACCAGATCTTCATTCAGTTTTGTATCCAGT
>CAZYTI010000357.1:0-5289 GCA_964650065.1 uncultured bacterium | reverse complement strand
GGTGCAGAACGAAACCGTGTAGCGTCCAGATAGCAGGCCAGTCCCTGACAAAGGGTGCTTCACGATCGATCCCGGAAAACCATTCATCCGCCTCAAACAAATTGTTGACCCAGTAGCAGGATAGTCCTATAGAATACTGATGCACACTGTTGGGATCTATTTCGAGCATCTGGCGGAGGATTCTCAGCCTGCCATGTAAATCTCCATCGACCTTCGCCCTGAGAAACCGAATCCACATTTTTTCGTAAAGAGAAAATTGGTCTTCATACTTATCATTCACATGATTGATAACGGAATCCATCTTACTGTAATATCCAGGATCATTGGAGTAAAAAGTTATTATTAATATATAAGGACTGACGAAATCAGGATCTACTTCCATTGCTTTATTCGCTATGGGGATAGATTCCAGTTGACTTTTGGTAAGTGCGACATTCGATGCTTCTCTCAATTTCACAATCGCTTCATAGTCGGGAATTTGAGCCGTGTAATTAATCCATTCCTTAACGGCATCATCATAAATTAAGAGGATTGCACCCATGACCTTTTTTCTTATTTCTTCCAGTCCTGTTGTAATTGTACTGGGAGTGCAGGAAATTTCCGGCATGGCACGGGCAGGTTCTCCCGTTATCATATCGGTGATGCGTGGCTGAATGACCAGACCTTCTTCCCGTTTGTATATGGTGCCTGAAACCACGAGTTGAGAGCGGGTCTGTTTAGAAATGATATCTAACCTCTTATGATCCAGATTGTCTTTGTATGTAGAATGAGGAACTTGAGGTGCAACTTCAATCAAATCGATCTTGGAAAGATTCTGGATCAGGTTGTCCGCGATCATGCCCTCAAGATGATCGTATGAGGACTCCCCCGTCTCGTTATCGAAATAGGCGACGGCAATCCGATTTTCGACCAGCGCAGGGGCTTTGGGTAAAAATTGAAACATGGTAAAAATCACAAAGGCAAGGACGATAGCGGTTGCCGCTATCGCGAATGTTTTTTTCTTTCCCAAACCTGGTTTCTCAACATCTAATGAAACCTTTACTCTGGGAAGATTTTGATCCCCGACAGCATAAATCGTCACCGGATGTTTCACATTTTTCAGTTGCTTTTCACCCAGCCGGGTTGTCTGAATGTCCGGCTGGTTACGAATCAATTTATAGATCTGCTCCGACACATGGATGTCTCCAGCCTCGGCTAATGCCTCGATCCGCGATGCCACATTGACGCCGTCTCCGAATACATCGCCTCCGCGAAAAATGATATCTCCCAGGTGAATCCCGATACGTAAATTGAGATCGGGATCGTCCTTCACAGATTGCTGAATCTCCATGGCGCATCGAACTGCATCCAGCGCACTCTGAAAGCAGAGGAGGGTGCCGTCGCCCATTTCTTTCAGGAATTCGCCGTGGTGTTTTTCAGCCAAATCTTTCTGAATCTCCCGATTTTTCTGGAGGAGTTTCATCGCCTTCTGCTCGTCTTTGGACATCAAGGCTGTGTATCCGGTGATGTCGGTAAACATGACGGCGGCTAATTTTCGTTGTTCGGTCATTGAATTCTCCAGATATTATTCTCATTCCGGCTCGTTGAATGACGGTTCCGTAGGCTCCGTGACCTCATAATCTCTTTCCCAGCCCTCGTGCTCCAACACGATGATTTCCAGAGCGATCTCCTTGCTCATGGCATCGAATTGATTCACTGCGCTGTATTTCGACGGCCAGCAGCGATAGACTTTGAAGGCCATAACAAGCTGGCCCGCCTCATTGTAAAGCTCTATGACAATGTCCTTGCGAAAATCTGCCAACGAGACTTCACTGCCTCCACCCGAACCGAAATTATACACCTTGTTCACCCATTCCTCAAATGCGGTGTCGTGGGTACGACCTCGTTCTATTTTGATGGGTTCATAAACCGTTTTACCCGGTGATTTTCGAACCACACCGGCTTCGTTTCCCGGACGGTGGGACACTACTTCCGTTTTTCGATTCAATCCGCTCACACGAATGATCTGGTGAATATACCGGCCGTCCCACTTGACCCGGAATTTAAACTGTTTATAGGGATCGAAACGATGGGAATTCACAAAGAATCCCTGAGCCATGCTGAGAGTGGGAACGACGATGAAAAGACCCAGTACTGTTGTGATCCTGAATAACGATTTTTTTGACATGGCAACCTCCTAAAATCTATTTTTATCCTCTGAAAAACGTGTTGATCAGTTGATACTGTAATCCCTTTCCCAGCCCTCATGATGAAGGACAAGCACCTCCAAGGCCGAAGCATCTTTATCAACATCAAGATCGGTCAATGCAATATATTCCGATATCCAACACCTGTATACCTTGAACGCCATCAATACCTTTCCGGTATCATCGCATAACTCAATGATGATGTCTTTACGATAATCTCTGAGAGAAACCTCTGTCCCCAAGCCGGAACCGAAATTCCAGACTTTATTCGCCCACTGCTCAAAAGAAGTGTCAAAACTGCGAGGTCTCTTTAAAACGATGGGCACGAATTTTGATATGCCGGGCGAGTAACGCATGATATTGGGTTCGCCTCCCGGGCGATGTTCGATGGCTTCGGTCACCCTCCTCAATCCACTTACCTTTGAAATGTCCGGAATGACCTTCCCATCCCATTTCACACGGAACTCGAGATTGACATCCTTTGTTTGGCTCTGGGTCACAGTCCAAGCACATAAAAGTGTAACAGCCAAAACGACGAATACAATTTTATTTTGCATAGCACCTCCTAATAAAATATTGCCTCATCTTTAAGCCTTGTATTAAAATAACAACTTAAATTTATAGTCAAGTTTCCCTGAGCATAAATAGTGCTAAAGTAATTATGTCCCTGGTTTCTGGCCACTGGTTGCTGGATAATTCGTCACCAGTAACCAGTAACCAGCAACAAGAATTTATCGGTTTGTAGCATTTCTCCTCATTGCTTAACAATGGCTTTAATCAGTTTCACCAGTGCTTCCAGATCCCGGAAGTCCAACACTTCAATGGGCGAATGGGAGTATCGTCCCGGCCAGGACAGAGGAACGCTGGGAGTGCCGTAGACCACAAATGGTCCTCCGTCCGTCCCTCCAAAGGTATTCCCCACTTGGATATTGATATCGTTGGCTTTGGCCACCGAGAGTAGTCCATCGACCAGGTGCCTGGGTGAATAATTGGCACTTTCCAGTACCCGGATCACTGCACCCCGACCCAGCGGACAATAAGCGTTGAACTTTGGTTCTGACGGGGCATCCGAGGAGACAAACGTATCCACCGGATAGACGATGGAGGCATCTCGAATGTTTTTCGCCAGGGTCTGGGCACCTACCAGTCCAATTTCTTCACCTGTCGACCAGGCGAAAGTAACCCGGCGTTTGACTTTTTTGGGATCGATCTGCGATGCGACCAGGAGCAATGCGGCACAGCCGGCCCGGTCGTCCAATCCCCGCGCAACGACTCTATGCGTACCCATCCGAATCATCTGTTTGGGCATGGTTACTGTGGATTTCCCGGCTTCGACACCCATTGCCTTAGCCTCCTCTGATGAATCCACACCGAGATAAAGTGTGAGGGGTCCGGATGGCCAGCGCCTATCTGCTTGAAAAGCACTCTCCCGGGGTTCGAATACGGCCGGTATGTCTCCCCTTGCCGTATGAACAAGCGCAGCCTGTCCTTCCCAGAGCCAGGAAAAGCCGGGACGGCCCCGAAGAACCAGCCGTCCATCCTCTCGAATCGAATCGACCGTAAAACCGACCTCATCCATATGGGCGATAAAAACGATATGGTCATCCCCTTTGCCGAATGTGGCTGAGAGATTGCCGGCTTCATCGGTCACAGGCTTCATCCATTTCGGTAGTAGCGTTAAAATATATTCACGAACCGGTGTTTCTGCACGGCTCACACCGTACTGGGCAATCAAACCGGACAACATCTTAGCCATGTCTTCATGGGGAAGAGCGGATTGTTGTTTCGAAGCCATCATTTCAAGTTCGGGAACAGAAACGGATTGATGTATATCGCCCCCGGCAACATGCACCCACAATTCAGCGAGTCTTTGGACATCGGAGATATGGACCAGTTCCACCGGTGTTTTTTGAAACCGCGTCGGCAGTCCGACATGGGCGATCATGGCATCTTTTAATGCCGGATTCCTCAGACGAGTGGCCCTGTAAGGAGCATGGGACGCCTCGACAATATCGGAGAATCCCTCAATGGATGCCTTGTCTACGAGAACACCGGATCCCGGAGCTGGCACTTCCACCGGCCTATAGCGGCGTCCTTCATAGGTAAAACCGAATGTTGCACTGTAAATGACGGCTTCGTCGTATCCTTCTGAAGCTGAATAGAGCAAAGCCTGGAGTCCCTTGCCGTTCAGGCTCTCTAACACGGTCCAGGCGAAAACCACCGTCCCATCGAACCGGAATGTTGAGAGCCGTCGGGCGGCATCCACAAGGGCGATACAGGCGGCCTTGGACTGTATGGAAGGTGCGGCGATCCGTTCGCCTCGAAGAATCGTCGGCCGTTTAATCAGAACAACGGGATCCATCAACCGAATGCCTAATGCTTCAACCTCCTTCGCCGATTCGCCCCCCACATCGATGAAAGCATCCTGCCACATGAAAGGCGGCCAGTCACGTGATGACACTTTCCGGTTACGCGACAGATGTGTGGACGGAACGGTCATTGCCCCATATACCGGACCGGAATCGGTTGAAACGACCATTTTCTGACCTTCATGAAACTGATGGGCAAGAGCACCGCCAAAAGAAAAACTGGAACCCACGGGCGTGATACGGAGATACCCGTCCGCTTCAATCCGGCTGATCACGTAACCCGGTTCGTCCAGGGGTGCAACGAACAAACGACGCGGCTCACCTGAACCCAGGGTAAGAACGAGATTTCCCAATGCGTCCTGACCAACGGGTAGACCGCCTAACCGGGATCGGATAAATTCAGTGGCAGGGCCCTCCCGACCCACAACACTGGGAATGCGAGCGAAGGCTTCGATCTCCTGTAGCATAGTTGGATGATCGATAGTGGGTTCTTGTGTCTTGGCCTGAGGGCGAACAGTTTGATAATAACTGCCAATGAAAAATATGATCATCAGGCTCGGAAAAAATCGGTTTCGCATGGTTTCCTCCGTTTATTTATGAGGAATAAAACTGTGTTATAACGGCAATGCTCAATCAGTTTATTTCTCTTGTTTATCATTATAATTTGGATTTTCCTGATCCAATTCCCATTTCAATGGATTCCCAACAATATATTCTCTGATCTGATTCAATTC
>CAZYTI010000356.1:0-5291 GCA_964650065.1 uncultured bacterium | reverse complement strand
TGATACGGCGGCAATCAGCGAAAGGAAGAGAGAAACTTTGTAGCGCATCACTCCATTTCCGCAATCATCTCGGTGACCTTGACAATTTCATAACCTGTTTTTCTGAGGCTGTCTATGATTTCGGGTAACTTTTTATGAGGGAAATCATCGGTACGGTGCGTTCCCAGATGCATGAGTATGATGGCACCGTTGGAACCGTATTTTTTACCTTTCTCATGATTGAGGATTTTCTCGACGATTTCGTCTGAAGTGCGATAGGCCGTGGAATTCTTATCTGCCACCCAGTCCATGGTATCCATGGTTTCTTCCCAGCCACGCCCGACCGTCCATCCCACATGCTGGTAACCGGCTGTTGAGGCCCACTGGAGAATTTCCTGATTGTATTCTCCAAAGGGTGCACGCCAGATTGGAGCCATATCCGTGTTGGTAACCAACTGAAAGAGGGAGGCCGTTCTGTCAAATTCGTCATGCATTTTATCTTCGGTAATTTCCGGCAGCGTGGTCTGCTTTCGATTTTGTTCAAAGGTGGTTAGATGGGGATGGCTCCAGGTGTGATTCCCTACCTCGTGACCTTCCAGGACGATTCGTCTTACTGTTTGGGGGTACCTCCGGATGAACTCTCCGGTAAGAAAGAACGTACTTTTCACGTCATCCTTTTTCAACAGGTCCAGAATTTCATCGGCCACATTATTGATTGATCCACCGTCAAATGTCAGGCTGATCCTTTTGCTATTGAGGGAACCCCTGCGAAAATCTTTGGCCAGATAGACTGCCGTGGGAGTGGCGTGGGTCAGCATCAGAGTCTGAAGAGTAGATACTTTTCCTTGTTCGGTAATGGCACGAACCTCAATTTTATTCATACCCCTGTGCAGGCGAACCTTTTTAAAAGTAAATTTACCCTCTACCGGCAATTCGGCTCTTACCAATTTTCCATCGATGGAAAGAGATACAATCCGATTTCCTTCTGCTTCACCTTCAATATCCAGCGAGGTTGAATGGACCATACCTCCTTCGGTGGGCAGAAGCACCTTGGGAGGGGCAATTTTTGTCGTGTCGATGGTTCCATCGGACATCAAGCCTAAAGTCGGTTTATGCTTTATCGTGTGAATCTCACGGGTGAGTTTCCAGATAAAGAAAAAAGAAATGACCAAACCCACCGTCAACAAAATGATGACGATACCCCGGGGACGTAATTGATTCAGTTTGGTGAATGGCCAAAATATCCCTCTGAAGATCATTTTGAAAAATGTAAAGATACCATTGACCAATCCCTGGGTCATATAAACGGTTATGCACTGACCACTGCAGAATTTTTGATTAAACGCCACAATTCGGCAATTAAAGCAGATTCGCTTTTTGCACTGATAACAAGAGTCGGTGGCCACGATATCCGGATGATTTTCACAATAGTATACTTTTTTAGGCATGCGCGCTCCTTGAATATACGTTCATGAAAAATTTAAGAGAAAAGAAGCTTAATGTCAAGCCCGAATCCCAAGGTTTTAAAACTTCCACCATGATAACAACGTGAATTTTGAGTCAAGCATTCCAGTGTATTAACAGTGTTTAAGTTATTCTGTTTCTGGTTCCTGGTTACTGGCTGCTGGAAAAAAATTCTTACCGGAGCTATTTTTTAACCAGAAACCAGTAACCAGTGGCCAGAAACAATTATTTATAGGTATGAGGCAGTGCTTCCTAAGATAATTCATTTCCTTTCTTGACTTTCCCGTTTTTTCTCATATATTAAAGTAAAATCATTTTATCAGCCACGAAGGATCAAAGACTTTATTTTTTTCCGAGCGAAGCCTCGGAAAAAAAATAGAGAATTCGTGGTATCTGATTATTATAAATGATGATTATATTAAAGAATGGAGGAAATTATGTCGTCCGTTTTAGCAGATCTCAAACCCACTTTGCTTTGGAAACATTTCGACGAAATTTGTAAGATTCCTCACTGTTCCAGACATGAAACGGAATTGGGTGATTATGTTCTCCAGGTTGCAGAATCTCATGGATTAGAATCGAGACGTGACTCGGCAGGGAATATCGTCGTCAAAGTGCCGGCCACACCGGGCCAGGAGAATTCTCAAATCGTAATTCTTCAGGGACATTTGGATATGGTCTGTGAAAAGAATTCGGATGTGGATCACGATTTTTCCAAAGATCCCATTGAAGTTCAAATCGATGGAGATTGGATCACAGCCATTGGTACCACACTCGGCGCCGATAATGGTATCGGGCTGGCCACTGCATTAGCAGTCCTGGAAGATGACTCGGTGGTTCACGGGCCTCTGGAATTGCTATTCACCACCGATGAGGAGACAGGGCTGAATGGTGCGAGAGAGCTCCCGTCGGATTTCTTAGATGGAAGGATTTTGCTCAATCTCGACAGTGAAGAGGAAGGTGCATTTACCATCAGTTGTGCGGGTGGTGCTGATTCGGATGTGATATTGTCCATAGACAGAACATCTTCGTCCGGTGGCCTGGTGTTCAAGATTGGTCTGCTGGGATTGCGGGGGGGCCATTCCGGCATCGATATTCACACGGGACGGGGGAATGCGATACAGCTTCTCGCCCGAATGTTGTTTGATGTCGAGGCCAATTTTGAGTTGGTGGATCTGATAGGGGGGAGCAAGCATAATGCCATACCCCGTGAGGCTTTTAGTCATGTTATTGTACAGGAAGGAGATGTGGACGCTTTCAAGAAGCAACTTCAAGATCGTTTTGCAGAAATCCAATTCGAATACAAGGCAGTAGAAAAGGAATCGAAACTGAGCATCGAAGCTGTTCAAGAAAGACCTACTGATCCAATGGTCACGGCTTCAAAACAGAAATTTCTGTCCCTCATCATCGGGCTACCCCATGGAGTAATGGCTATGAGCCAGGAAATTACAGGACTCGTTGAGACTTCCAACAACCTGGCGATTGTGAAGTGCCAGGAGAAGGATGCGGCTGTCTTGAATAGCTCCCGGAGTTCTATCCACTCTGCTCTGGAAGCGACGAGGGCCAGAATCAAAGCCGTTTCGGATTTGGCCGGAGCAAAAACAGAATTCCTTGAGGGATATCCGGCCTGGTCTCCCAACCTCGAGTCGCCTCTGTTGAAGACGATGAAGACCGTATATAAGGAAGTCACCGGAGAGGATGTGGAGATCATGGCCATTCATGCAGGGTTGGAATGTGGTATCATTGGTGACAAATTCTCCGGAATGGATATGATCTCTTTTGGGCCGGAGTTGAAAAATCCCCATTCGCCTGATGAGAAGGTACACATCGGGTCGGTGGAACGGTTCTGGGATTTCCTCCTGGCTACATTGAAGGCGTTGTTATAAAACGCGATGTGAAAGGATCATTATTATGCCAACACAAAAAAGTGTGAAAACCACGAAGTCGAAACCGGTTCCCCAGGATAATCCTCAATTAGCCGCGCTGGCCCATCTGTCCTTTCTCACTGTCCTCGTCATCGGCCCCTTCTCGATGGCCATTCCCCTGATCATATGGCTTTTAGAGCGGCATAAACCAGACAAGTCACCATTGGTCGAATTCCATGCGAAACAATCGTTTTTCTATCAATTGGCGATTTATCTCATCACGGCTGGGTTGGGCATTGTCGTCGGTATCCTCTCGATAATCATCATCGGGTTGCTGTTGATTCCTTTGCTCATACTATTTCCCCTGGTGGGCCTTGTCTATGGGGTTTATGGCGGGGTGAAAGTATGGAATGGGAATGAATTTCGATATATATTAGTGGCTGATTTTATTGAAGTATAATCCCGTCACGAGATAAAATTCGATCTCGTAACGGGATTAAAAAAATAAATATGGTGAATAAAACTATCCTGGACCAGGCAAAGGCTTTTCTTTGTTGGGACTTATTTTCGGATCTGTCCATTCAACTGGTTGAAATACAGGAAGCGATTTCTTATTTTTACCCTCCATCCAATAGAAATTCAATTATTCTCCACTATGAAAGAGGGAATCCAGATTTTTCTATTTCCCTCTTTCTTTTATTTCATGAAGTTGGTCATTATCTACAATTCGGGGATATGCGGAAGGCGGGAGAGGAAGCTGCTTTCTGGGATCAAACCAATACACCGACCGGACCGGATAAAGTGATGTTCGAAAAGGTGTGCTGGGAAAAGGGGAGGGCGATCTTGAAACAATTTGTCGAAAAACAGAGTCTCGATGCATCGTTACTCAGAGAATTTGATCAATTTGCGGACAGAAGTACTGAGAGTTATCGATAACTCCTTAATGGGGTAGTGTCAAAAGTTTTATGAAAAAGAGAAAAAAATAAGAAACCACAGAGTTCACAGAGAAATAGATACTATGTGTTCTCTGTGGTTAGTTTTTGACAATACCATTAATGGAAAGATACGTGAGCTATGATTTCGAACCAAAGCATGTTTGTTTTTGACTTCGATGGAGTCATCTGTAACTCCATCCACGATTCCTTCATGACGGCATTGAACTCGTATATTGAAATTTTACCGGATCACCTATTGCCGTTGAAAGGACCTTTACCGGCGGAGGCCGTGTTTTCATTCGAAGAAAATCATGAACAGTTTTTTCGGGAATTTTCTTTGCTCTTGCCTTTGGGTAATTTTGCAGAAGATTACTATGTCCTTTTATGCATACTCGAGAATGATAGGGCTCATGAAATCAAGACTCAAGCAGAATTCGATGCGTTCAAACGAAGCCTGTCCGGACAAGTATTATCTTTATACCAGGAAATATTTTATCGGAAACGTCATAAGATGCAAAAGGCAGATCCGGATGCCTGGTCCAATTTGCTGCCCCCCTTTGATGGAATCCCAGAGACGATCCGATCGCTGTCTCAACATTATGTCTGTGCGATAGCGACCTCTAAAGATCATCAGTCTGTCGATATACTCCTGAGAAAATACAAGCTCACCGATTGTTTTCAACGGGAGAACATCCTGGATAAGGAATTTGCAGAATCCAAACGGGATCACCTCACCCAATTCCATGAGAAACACAATGTACCTTTTAAGGATATCCATTTCATTGACGATAAGGTCTCCCATCTGATTAAGGTGAAAGATCTGGGTGTTCAACCATACCTTGCGGTTTGGGGATTTAATACCGAGAGGGAGCATGAGATTGCCCTGGAACATGGATTTAAACTGCTCAGGTTGGAAGCATTGGGTGAGATGGGAAAACTATAATTTAAATATGTAGATCTATTAAAGACCTTCTCATAATTCTTCTTCATAAAACAAGGAATTGCCTGGGGGGGGGATAAATTACACCCGAATGCTTATTCTTGAATG
>CAZYTI010000355.1:0-5295 GCA_964650065.1 uncultured bacterium | reverse complement strand
TCTGCCCTTTAATTCACCCAAGAAGTATTGGGACCTCTACGATCGGGATGAAATTTCATTGTCACCCAATCCCGATGTACCGGAAGAAACCTCTTTTGATCTGCTTCATCCCAGTGGAGAATTTTTCGGAAATTACCGGAAGGGCAGGGAATACGGCGGAAAGGGAAAGCGTATCAGTGATGCTTATGCCCGTGAAATTCGTCATGCCTATTATGCTGCGGTGAGTTATGTGGATGCACAGATCGGCAAGGTACTGAACGTCCTGGAGGATCTCGATCTGGCTAAGAATACCATCGTGGTGGTCTGGGGGGATCATGGATGGCATCTGGGCGATCACACCATCTGGGGCAAACACAGCCCCTTCGAGCGTTCTGCCAACAGTCCGCTGATGATCCGGGTGCCGGGCATGAAGTCCGCCGGTGCCCGTTCCAATGCCCTCATTGAAACCATCGATCTCTATCCCACCCTCTGCGAGCTGACAGGGATCGAACCACCGCCGGATCTGGAAGGTAAGTCCATAACGACGATTCTCCACGATCCGGATACACCTGGGAAGTCGGCGGTGTATACCTATCAGAGAAATCGCATCTCCATGCGGACCGATCGCTTCCGGCTCATTGTTCACGAGACCGGTGATGCGTGGATCGTGGCACTCTTCGATCATCAAACAGATCCTAACGAGACACGGAATATAGCCGGGACGAGGCCGGAGATTGTCAACCAACTGTTGCCTTTGTTGAATAAAGGCAACACCGGAATGATCCCGAAACTCGAAAGATGGGAGCCATCATCAGGTGAATGAACAAATCGAAAAATACTGGTTACTGGTTGCTGGCCACTGGTTACTGGATTCTCGTTTCTGGTCAAATGAAATTTTGTGTGGATTATAAGAATTTGGGTAAATTAGGTTAAAAGGTTCAGCGTTCAGGGTTCAAAGTTGTTTGTTTCACACTCCTCTTCTTCAACTCTGAACTGGGAACTTTGAACCTTGAACTTGAATAGGTATAAATCTTGAAATAAATGAAGGATCCGCCATGGTTAGAATAATGGATAGAAGAGATTTTTTGAAAACGGCCGGGGGAACCGCTTTATTCTCCTTTTCCTCACTTGCCGTTCGATGCAAATCTCCTGATGCTATTGAAAAAGGACGTCCCAACATCCTCTGGATTGCGGTGGAAGACATCTCCCCGTTGATGAGCTGTTATGGGTACGATGTCAACCCAACGCCTCATCTGGATCGGCTCGCAGAAGAAGGCATCCGGTTTGCAAATACATTTATGCCCGCGCCGGTCTGTTCTCCCTGCCGGTCTGCGATGATTACCGGTATGATGCAGACGACCCTGGGTACACACCATCATCACAGCTCGCGTTCCCAAATCTCGGCGATTCATCTGCCGGATGGATTTAAAACGATTCCGGAACGATTCCGGGACGCCGGTTATTTTACTTTTAACCATGGCAAGGATGACTACAATTTTTGGTATGACCGGGAATCCCTCTACTCGGGTGAGTATTCGACGCATAAACTCTACGGTAAGTCGGGTAAGGCCATCGATTGGAATGATCGGAAACCGGGCCAGCCCTTCTTCGGACAAATCCAACTTCGTGGCGGCAAAGAGATTTATGGGCCGGATTTTGAAAAAACGGTACGGGATCCGGTAGATCGAAATAGCTTCGATCTGCCGCCCTACTACCCCGACAGTCCCGCGATCCGGGAGGATTGGGCAAAGCATCTGGACAGTATTCAGGTCACTGATGACAGAGTCGGGACGATTATTCAACGGCTTAGGGAAGACGGCGTCTTCGACAATACAGTCATCTTCTTTTTCTCCGATCACGGCATGCGGCTCTGGCGCCATAAGCAGTTCTGCTATGACAGCGGACTCCATGTGCCTTTCATTGTGAACTGGCCGGGTAACGCGAAACGATTAGGAGGCGCCGGAACTTCGCGTGAAGATTTGGTCAACGGCCTCGATATCGCAGCCACTTCACTGGCTTTAGCGGGAATTCCTGTCCCTGAGGGAATGGAGAGCCGGGACCTTTTCGCAAAACGCTTCAAACCCAGGGAATATGTCTTTTCAGCCCGGGATCGATGCGACTACACCATCGACCGGATTCGTACCGTTCGTTCGAAGCGGTTCCGCTATATCCGCAATTATCATACGGATCGTGCCTACATGCAGCCCAACTATCGTGATGCATGGGACATCACAAAATTGATGCGAAGATTGCATGCCGAGGGAAAGCTCGATAAAATACAAGACCGGTTTTGGTCGGATGGGCGTCCCGGTGAGGAATTATACGATCTGGAAAACGATCCCCACGAGATCGATAATCTGGCCGATCAATCTCAATTTGCAGAGGAATTAAAAAGACACCGCAATATTCTCGATCGATGGATTCACGAAACCGGTGATAAAGGACAGTATCCCGAGGATGCACCCAATCTCAAATTCATGTTTGATTGGTGGGGTGATAAATGTATCAATCCGGAGTATGATCGTTTTAAGAAGAATCGATAATCATCATTCAGTTCAAAGTTCAAAGGTTTTCAGTTCAGGGTTAAAACCATACGAATTATTCTCAAAATTCTGATTTATGGCTCTCAATTCGCAGTTAGGTGTTGAAAACCTATGAACCTTGAACGCTGAACGCTGAATTTTCCAACCTGAACAGTTACAAGATGATTAAATTAATTAAGGTTGAGTATAACATGGAGGATAAAAACTTGAAGATATGGAGGTATACACATCTCATTATGGGATTTCTCATAACGATTGGATCGAGCTGTATTTCGTCCAGACAGGATCGCAAGGATATCTGGCTTCTTCGGTATGAGAAGCCTGCAGTTCATTGGGAAGAAGCGCTTCCTGTCGGCAATGGGAGTATGGGTGCGATGGTTTTCGGGCAGGTCGAAGAAGAGCGGATTCAGTTCAATCACGACGCGATCTGGACGGGACAACCCATGGACTATCAGCATGCCAAGGCTGCAGAAGTCCTTCCGGAAGTGCGCCGTTTGCTGTTCCAGGGGAAGCAACGGGAAGCCGAGCGAATCGCGCAAAGGCGATTCATGAGTGACCCCCTGAGGCAATGTGCGTTTCAGCCTTTTGGAGATTTGATGCTGGTCTTTAAAGATCATCAAGACAACACGGATTATGAACGATCTCTGAATCTGGAGACCGCCCTGTCCAGAGTGAGTTATGTGGCCCATGGTGTTCACTTTTATAGAGAAGTTTTTGCCAGTTATCCGGATCACGTCATCGTTATCAGATTAACCGTGGACAAACCGGGGCGTTTGACTTTTACGGCGTCTCTCACCAGCCCACACACAGAAGTTAGACAATTACGAATAACAGACGATATATTGGGAATGAGAGGTCGGATTACCCAGACCAGTCCCAATAATGTAGAAAGCAAAATGCAATTTGAGGCTCAGCTCAAGGTTGTTTCTGAGAAAGGCCAGGTCAACGTGAAAGACGAAGGTATTGAAATTCAAGAGGCAAATTCGGTCACACTTATTTTAACCGGTGCCAGCAGTTATGTGAATTATCGGGATATATCCGGCAATCCCGCAGAAATCTGCCGAACAACACTGGGTAAAATTGGCAATCTTTCATATGAAAACTTAAAGAAGCGTCATATGAAGGATTACCAGAAATTGTTCAACCGTGTGGATATCGATCTGGGTATAACAGATGCAGTCCATAAAGAGACCGATGTCCGGTTACGAGACTTCAAGGGGGCACACGATCCCCAATTGATTGCGCTTCTCTTTCAATACGGTCGGTATCTCCTGATCTCCAGCAGCCGTCCGGGGTCTCAGCCAGCTAATCTTCAGGGACTATGGAACGACAAAATGAAACCTCCCTGGGAAAGTAAGTATACAGTCAATATCAATACCGAGATGAATTACTGGCCGGCGGAACTCACCAATCTTTCTGAATGTCATGAGCCGTTGTTTGATTTAATCGAAGCATGCGCCCGGACGGGAGCAAAAACGGCTAAAACTTTTTATAACAGCGCGGGTTGGGTATTGCACCACAACACAGACCTGTGGCGGGGTACTGCCCCCATCAATGCATCCAACCATGGCATCTGGGTGACTGGGGGCGCCTGGCTCTGTCAACATCTGTGGTGGCGCTACGCTTATACACTGGACCGGGTATTTCTGCAGAACCGCGCCTATCCCATCATGAAGGAAGCGGCCAGATTCTTCGTCGATTATTTGATTGAAGATCCCCGAAATGACCGGGGATGGCTCATTTCCGGTCCGTCCAATTCACCGGAGATCGGTGGCCTGGTCATGGGTCCGACCATGGACCACCAGATCATACGAAATCTCTTCTCCAATTGCATCGCTGCGTCGGAGATTCTTGATGTGGATGCTGATTTCAGGCGTGAATTGATCGATCTCCGTGCACGCATCGCGCCCAACCAGATCGGGCAGTACGGACAGCTCCAGGAGTGGTTAGAGGATAAGGACGATCCCGAAAACAGGCATCGCCACGTCTCCCATCTCTGGGGATTGCATCCGGGTAATGAGATTACTCTGGATAAAACTCCGGATCTCTTTCATGCTGCGAGAAGATCTCTGGAATTCCGCGGGGACGAAGGCACAGGCTGGTCCATGGGGTGGAAGGTGAATTTCTGGGCCCGGTTTCGGAATGGTGACCGGGCATGCCAGGTTCTGCAAAATTTGCTCCATCTCATCGATCCTTCTGAAACGGAATACCGGGGCGGCGGTATCTACCCCAATCTGTTCGATGCACATCCGCCTTTTCAGATCGATGGGAATTTCGGCGTCACGGCCGGCATCGCCGAAATGCTGATGCAGTCACATGAAACGACTGAACAGGGGGATGTCGTGATTCACCTCTTGCCGGCCCTGCCTTCGGTGTGGCCTACGGGTCATATCAAAGGCCTGTGCGCCCGGGGTGGATTTGAGGTGGATGTGACCTGGAAGGACGGCAGGCTGGTTGGGGCTGGAATCCTGTCCAAGAAGGGAAGCCGATGCCTGGTCCGATATGCCGATCTTGGTTTCGAACTGCCAACTGAGGAGGGGAAAACATACCGGTTGGATGGGAGGCTAAGTCTTGAGTAAGGAGGGATGGGTTTCTCGGGCACATTATACTTTTTGTTAAGGTAACAATTTGAATAATGAGTCAAGTTTCTATTGTTGAGGATCCGTTGATTTGGCAGCTTTACTTTTGAAAATTGGTCTTTAAAAACAAAAGGATCGAGTTGTTGCACTCCTTTCTAAATAAATATGTGTGCCCATAATGAGGGAAATATAAT
>CAZYTI010000354.1:0-5336 GCA_964650065.1 uncultured bacterium | reverse complement strand
TATCGTTACCCGTATTCAACAATTTTACGGGCAGAACTTTGAGCATGGATTACTTAGACATCCGTCTTGTGGGTATACTGGCCGGACTCATCGTAGTGACGGGACTCTTGTCTGGAAGTTATCCGGCTTTTGTGCTCTCTTCGTTCCGTCCGACAGCAGTGTTGAAAGGTGAAGTACGAAGGATGCGTTCGGGATTCCGGAATGTACTGGTCGTGTTCCAGTTTGCTATCTCTATTATGCTCGTTATTTGTACAACGATCATATCCAGGCAGATGCGGTTGATTCATACCATGGATCTGGGTATGAACAAGGATCACGTGGTTAATATTCGACTGAATCGTCTAAATACCGAGCGGATCCCCGTGCTGAAGAATACTTTTTCCAAGATACCTTCGGTTGTTCACGTGTCTGCAAATGGTTATGCACCTAACAATGTGAACTGGAACCAGAGTGTATGGTGGCAGGGACAGGATGAAGCATTGAGGACCAATATGTGGATCATCGGTGTTGACAGGGATTTTATGGAGACGATGGAGATCCCGATGATTGAGGGTGCAGATCTCATCAAAACATTTCAATCCTCCGGTGAGGGGGCATACATACTCAATCGGTCGGCTTTAGAATACATGGGATGGGAATCAGCATTAGGTAAGAAGTTCAGTATTTTTGGCGAAGAAGGGGAGGGGAGGGTGGTCGGTGTGATCGACGATTTTCAGTTCCGATCACTCCATCATGAAGTCGCTCCGTGCGTGATGGTGGTCCGTGAGCGATGGCGACAATTATCCGTCCGTATCCGATCCACCCATATTGATGCGACGCTCGGGGCGATAGAGGATGCATGGAAAATGGTGATTCCTGAATTCCCCTTTTCGTATTCCTTTTTGGACGAGACCTTTAATGCACTCTATAAATCAGAAAGAAAGTTGAATCAGCTGATCGTTGTTTTCACCATGCTCTCCCTCCTGATTGCCTGTCTGGGTCTCTTCAGTCTGGCTTCATTCACGGCCCTGCAGAAGACCAAGGAAATTGGTATCCGGAAGATCATGGGAGCCTCTGTCTCCAGCATCCTGTTTATTCTGTCCATGCAGTTTACACGCTGGGTTTTGATTGCCAATCTCTTTGCCTGGCCAGTGGCATACTTTTCGTTGCGTCTGTGGTTACGAAATTTTGCTTACCGTATTGATTTGAAAATGGATGCCTTTCTTTTATCCGGGGTCCTGGCATTATTGATCGCTTTGTTGATGGTGAGTTTTCAGTCAATTAAGGCTGCTTTGGCGAATCCTGTCGAAGCATTAAAATACGAATGATATGATGACGCGTAGATCCGACTATGGCGGGTCGAAGCGTTGAAATATGAGTAACTGGTAAGTAGTAAGTTGTGAGTAGTGATTAGTGAGTAGTGAGTGGGGTAAACCCCGGTTGTCCCGAAGTCCCGGGGTGCAGGGACTTCGGAATCACCGGGTGTTTGGGGGGAGGGAAGGCAGGTCATCGTTAATCAGTGAAAACATGGTAAACGGTAAACGGCAAAGAGAAGGAAAGTGTACAGGGACTTCCCCTCCGACGGCTTTAGCACAGACAATAACAGACCTTACAACAACGATGCGACTACCGTATTTTGATTTTTCAATTTACTTTCTTACATTGTTTTGAAATATAGCGACTGAATCCTATCAGGAATTGTATCTTATTTGAAGTAATTGAACTGATTCGGTTGGTTCCATGATAGGATATTTCAATGGGTCCGACTGTCCAGAATCAAATGAGGAGTTGGGAAATATGAATTTAAGAAAAGCGGTCTTAATTATCTCATCTTTATTGATAATGCTTTTTGGTTTCCAAACTGTTTTTGCTCAACAGCGCAAAGTCTGTATGTTTTTCAGCGGTGACATCAATATGTCTAAAATGAACGATATAAATGAAATTTATATCAAGGGACAGGAACTGAATGAGTATAAGGAAGTTCAATTTACATACGGGGTGTCCGGCGGATTCGTTTATCGTTTCATGCCCCATTTTTACGGGAGATTGGGGTTTGAATTTTTGTTCCACCGGCAGAATCCTGAAGTAGAATTGGTGTGGGACGAGAATGAATTCATTCAGGGAGAAATCAGGTATCGAATAAGGGGATATTGCCCGTTCTTAGGCATCGGTTACAACAGTTCCGTTGGATCCCGTTATTCCTTTGATATCGGTTTGGATTTGCTGTATTGTATGGCAATATACAGAGACGAATTACCGGACGCCAGTGAACTTTTTGCCATGCTATATGGTAACTCATTTGGATTTGTCATCAGATCCAATATAAGACGAAAAATGAATGATTCTTTCGATTTGGGTCTGGAATTCGGTTATCGTTTCTTAAATATCGAGAAATTAAAAATAGATACGGATTATTACACTGATTATCCAGGCGATGTTGAATTTGTCATTGAGGGTGAAACATTGGATCTGGATTTTTCGGGTCCTTTTATCGGATTATTGCTATATTTTAAATTATAACTAAACTTTGACCAAACATGTAATCGATAAAGACCTGTTCATTATGAAATTTGTCAAAGTTTAGTAATAATTTTAAAAGGAGATCCATGATGAATCGAATGATGAAAATTACCAGCCTCCTCCTGTTTGCTTGTATCGGTTTAATATTTTCTATGTGCGGCGAAAGCGTGACCCAAATCGAAGATACCGTCACACCGGAGAGCACTGGAACGACTGAAATACGGTTTATTCATTCGGCGGCGAGCACGGACATAATTGATTTTTACTATCTTGATTTAAATACGAACAGTCTGGATGGTATCTTGTCAAATGCCGAGTATGGAAACCAGTATGGATATTATGATTTCGACTCAGGGGCGCTTGGATTTGAAGTCTATTTATCAGGTACAAATTTATCGGGCGCTTCCGTCACCGATGATTTTGAAGACGGTGGAAAGTATTCCATCGTGGCTGTAGATTTTGAGGCTACCCTCAATCCTGCTCTTCTGGTTTTCACGGATACGACTGAAGAACCGCTAACAGGGAATGCATTTCTTCAGTTTATCCATGCCTCGGCAGATGCACCGGATATCGATGTTCTTGGAGCAGATGACATCCCCTTGAGCGAGGATCTCTCTCGATATCAAGCCACTGACTATCTTGTAATTGAAGCCGGTACTTATTTTCTCAAGGTGGTTTCATCGGAGACAGGTGACGACCTCCCTGAAATCGGTGCCATCACTCTGCTTTCGGGTGTTAATTATACGGCCATCCTGTCGGGAACCGTGAATGGCCTGCCGGGTCCCGGGTTTAATATCAAGATGTATCCGGAGACGAGTGCCGAAGACAACGAGTAAAAAGTCCACCGCAGTCATGCTCGATGATCTCAACCAGTTTTTGTTTTCCCTCGATGAAAAGCAAAGACGCGTTCGATAAAGTTTTCCCGGATTTCGGCATCATGGAGACGGCCATCGTCTTCTACAGGGATTTCCGGAAAGCGATCCATGAATGCATTGGCAAATAATCCCACGCCTCTACTATTCGGTTGGCCGGCCTCGTTATAGACTTTTACGCCCTGCATCCCTGAACTGGGAGAGCGGCTCTTAAATATGAATCCACATAGTTCCTTCTTTGCCAATTGGGGCAATTTTTTCTGAATCCACCTTTGCATGCGTTGGGTATGATCGATTCCGGTACCACGCGTTACGAGCCGGGGATTGGTGGGATGACCGACTAGAACCATGGCTTCCCTGGGGACAGGAAGACCGCACTCCACTTCCGGGCAGACGGGAACCCACTCCGCAAAAGGACCGAAAACATCCCTGAGATACCTGTCCAGTTTATGACTACCGTCATAACGCACAGGTTCTCCCAAGAGACATGTGCTGATGCCAATTTTAATCATTGTGCTGAGTCCTCAAAAAATCAGTTTACGATAAAAAAAGAGAGAAATCAAGGAAATTTATCATGAAAATTGGATTTCCTGCCGGGAATAAACCATTTGATTCCATTGTCTAATAAAATATAACCCATGATTTTGAAGAGATTTCATGATACCCACCGATGAGCGCAATTTTTTTTGTGTTTCGGTGTTTAAATGGAGATGGTGAATCAGTTGCATGACCAAGGCAATACAATCGTTCTGGTCACCCACGAAGAATACATCGCCGAGAATGCGAAGCGGACGATTCGACTGCGAGACGGTCTCATTGAGAGGGATGAGCGCGACTGAACATAAGTAGATGTTATGAAAAATAATGGTAAAAAACGTTTCCGCATACGGTTTTTCACATCCTTTGCCTCATTTTTTTCCTTTGTTTTACTGGTTTGTTCCGGTGTGGGAATGTATTTGAGACCTGAGGGCAGTATCGCCCATTGGTCTGCCTGGACCTTTTTGGGTCTGACGAAAAAGGGCTGGGAAGGTGTTCACACGGTTATTTCCATCACCTTTGTGGTCTTTGCCGGTATTCATATTGTCCTGAACGCCAAGATCCTCTGGCGGTATATCACCCAGGGATTTGTTCGTGGCTTAAAGTATAAAGTTGAATTGATCGCTTCGTTAAGTCTAGTGGGGATCATTTTCGTCCTGGCACTGATCCAACGGCGGCCGGTTTGGGGGATCATGGAGCTGAGATCGAAGATCAAGAACGGTACACATCACATACAGGTCCATCCCCCGGAATCGGATTTTGAGGCGAAAACACTGGATCAGGTAGCCGGATTCTTAAAGGTGGATGTCCGAGAAGTGATGGAAAAGCTTCGGCTTCAGGGATTGGAAATTGAAAGCCCGAAAGTGACACTTCAGGAGATATCAAAGAGAAATAGTTGTTCTCCTCAGGATGTGTATATACAAATTGTCAACCAGTTCGTGGACCCGTGATTTGTCTTTTCTCAAAATCATTAAACCAATTGCAAATTTTAAAAAATTTGCCAAAGTTTCATTAAAAAATACAGGAGATGAAAATGATGAGGCAATCGAGAAGTGTTTTAGTCATTTTCCTTTCAGCTGTTTTATTAGCCCATCCCGCTTTATCTCAAGAACCTGAAGGTGATAAAAGTATTGATGACAGGGTGAAAACATTTCTCAAAAGCAATAATTACGGTTGGAGAGATATGAATGTACCCTCGTCCGATGGTCAGAAACTATACGATCTCATCATTGAAAATAAGTATACGAAAGCCCTTGAAATCGGCACATCGACCGGACATTCGGGTATTTGGATCGCATGGGCACTCAGCAAGACCGGGGGGAAGCTGATCACCGTTGAAATCAATGAGCGACGGTACCGGGAAGCCCTGGAAAATTTTAAGGAAGCCGGATTATCGGCATATATTGATGCGCGCCTGGCAGATGCTCA
>CAZYTI010000353.1:0-5352 GCA_964650065.1 uncultured bacterium | reverse complement strand
TATACCTTTGATGATCCTCCAGAGCTTCCATATCGTGCCAAAAGGCCCCTCCCAAGACACGGGCATCGATGTTGTAAAAAGCTATTTGAGGCATGACATAAGGAAGATCTTCACCATACACAGGAAGGAATAATCCGTCAAATGCGGTCACCGCGATTCCCGTTGAATCGACAAGTTCGGGAAAGGACTGTTTGACATAAATAATACCATCCCTTGAGTGCTCATACCTCTCATTCCAGCGGTATTTCGGAATACGGATGATGAGGGAGTCCTGCAGCATCTGCCTGAGGCCGACTTCTCGAATAGCCTTAAATTGAGGTCCTAATTCTTCATATCCTTCAAAAAACCAATTCTCAGCAACGATCTCACCTCCCAACCGGGTGATTGTCTGTACAAACGAATCCCTCATGGACCTTCCATAGTCATTCACGGGTGCCAAAACAGCGAACTTTCTCATGCCCAAACCCGACACCGCATACTCCGCCAGATTCCTGGCTCTGACTTTTAGGCTGCTGTTGATTTGAAAGATCGAGGACCCGATAGCAGTGATGTCGTCTAATGTTGCCGTGGGTGCCAGAAGAGCCACGCCATTTTCCTGTGCAACGGCTGCGATGGCGGCCGTGAGTTCACTCTCCAATTCACCAATAACGGCGAGGATTTCCTGATCTCCGCAGAGTTCCTGGGCCGCCTTAATGACCCGGACGATACTTCCCTCCGAATCCCGAATAATGAGTTCCACCTTGGTTCCATCACCTTCATTGTGTTCATCAACGGCATATTGAATCCCCTCCAGGAGTGCTTTACCCTGTTCTTCGAGGGGTCCTGTCAGAGGAAGAATGACGCCTATTTTTAAGAAACCGACTCCCAGTTCATCGGCTCGCTGGTATAGTGCTTCCATTTGTGTGACATAGGTACTGTTAGGATATCTGTTCAGGAAATCCTGAACGATCTTTTGAGTCGTTCGAAAATGTTGTTTATCTAATTCTCGCTGTGCCAATCGGAGGGTTACGGCCGCTTTCCCCCTTTCTCCGGGAATCTCTTCCAGTAGCGCTTTCAGTTCTTCTTCTCCAAAACAATAATCCATGATATCGAATGACAGCTTGGCCGCTTTCCTCTGTAGACGGGAATCCGTGCTCAGCTCAACCACCATGATGAGTTGTTTTACAGCTTCGTTCATTGAATTTAATCGATAGTTTACTGTGGCCAAACCATACAATGCATCATCGACATATTGACTCTGGGGATAATCATCCATGAGCTTATTGAAGGCCTGCATCGAGCGGCGATAATCCCGGAGCTTGTAATAGGATTTACCTCGCATGAGAAGCGTCCCTGTCTTTCGTGGATGATCCGGGTAGGCCCTATCGAGCAAGTCCATCATTCGGAGGGCATCCCGGTACTGCCCATTTTGGTATAAGGAAATCCCCTCATGAAAAAGGCTGTCTGCCACCTGTGTCTTCTGTGCCTGGAGCAAACCTGGTATGAATATGATTAGAAAATAACATGTAATTAATATATAGAAACTTCTTTTCATTCTCCTTCTCCTTATCGACATTGAGGTTTTGTCAAAAATAAACCACAGAGCACACAGAGAAATGATTAATATTGTTTATGTTACACAATAAAATTTTATCTCCCCTCTGTGCCCTCTGTGGTTTAACGTCTTTTTTCTTTCCAAATACTTGACACTACCGACATTGATATTCTCAGAACTTAACCACATCACTCAACCGTTACACTCTTGGCCAGATTCCTCGGTTGATCTACATCGCAACCCTTGATTGAGGCCGTATAGTAGGCCAGGAGTTGAAGGGGAATAACCGTGAGCAGGGGTGTCAGACATTGAATCGTTTCCGGCACCTCAATGATCTGATCGGCTTTTTCCCGAATTCGATTATCATTTTCCGAAACCACCGCAATAATCCATCCCCCCCGTGCTTTTACCTCCTCGATATTACTCAACACCTTTTCATAAACGGGATCCTTAATTCCTATAAAAACAACAGGCATATCCTCATCGATCAGGGCAATGGGACCATGTTTCATCTCCGCCGCGGGATATCCCTCCGCATGTATATATGAAATTTCCTTCATTTTCAAAGCGCCTTCCAGCGCAATGGGATAATTAAAGCCTCTTCCTAAATAGAGGGCGTTTTTGTGTTTTGCCATTAATTCGGCGATCTTCCGGACGTGGTCTTTTTGAGTCAATATCGTCCTGATTTTATCCGGAATTGTTTTCAGTTCCTGAGCAATTTTTTTGCCTTCTTCCGCAGAGAGGGGACCCATCCTTCCCAGAATTAAAGCGATGAGGGACAGCGTGATCACCTGAGATGTAAAGGCTTTAGTCGAGGCCACACCAATTTCCGGCCCGGCATGCAGGTATACGCCTGCATCTGTCTCTCTGGCTATTGTACTTCCAACGACATTACACATACCCAAAACAAGAGCACCCCGCTGCTTGGCTTCCCGAACTGCAGCCAGGGTATCCGCGGTTTCACCCGATTGTGTGATAGCGAGTACTGTATCGACCCGGTCAAGAATGGGATCCCGGTATCGAAATTCAGAAGCGTATTCGACTTCCACCGGAATATGCGCCAACTTCTCAATGAGATATTCGCCGATGAGTCCTGCATGCCAGGATGTCCCGCAGGCGGTAATAATCAGTCTGTAACTGTGTCTGAGCCGATCCAGGCAGCCCTCCAATCCACCCAACTTGGCATTTCCCTCCTCTATCAATAAACGCCCCCGCATGGAATCCACCGTTGTTTCGGGTTGTTCAACTATTTCCTTCAACATAAAATGAGGATATCCGGCCTTTTGGATATGGATCATATCGAAGGGAAGTTCCTCAACGGCTTTGCTGACTTTTTCATCCTTGAGTGTACGTACATGGGCACCCTGACTATCGATGACAGCCATTTCTTCATCTTCCAGGTAGATCACATTTCGAGTATGCTCAACGATAGCCGAACCATCCGATGCAACAAACGTTTCACCATCTCCGACTCCAACCACCAGTGGACTTCCCCGTCGGGCGGCAAAAAAGCGATCGGGCTCCAGGGAAGACAGCACCAGGATGCCAAATGTGCCCTCTACCAACTCGAGGGCTTTTCTCATCGCAAAAGCGAGATCACCTTTATAAAACATCTCAATGAGATGAACCAGAACCTCGGTGTCCGTATCCGATGTAAATCGATGCCCATTGGACAACAATTGATCCTTAAGGTGGGCATAATTTTCGATGATGCCATTATGGACCAAAGCGATTTGTTGCTTACAATCGAAATGAGGATGGGCATTGATCTCAGATGGAGCGCCATGTGTCGCCCAGCGGGTATGACCGATTCCAATGGTGCTCGTGAACGCCTGGTCGCCAATATCCATTTCCAAATCGATAATCTTGCCCTTTCGTTTCTTGTTCCAGATCCGGCCATCTTCAACAACCGCGACTCCGGCTGAATCATATCCTCGATACTCTAAACGTTTGAGACCATTGATGAGAAGCGGTACGACAGTGCGTTCTCCGATATATCCAACAATACCACACATGTGGTTGACTCCTTTATTCTTTTATCACGATACCGTTTCGAATTTTGAGTTAAGTTAACAATGTGTTAACAGTGTCTACGTTATCTGTTGCTGGTTGCTGGCTACTTGTTGCTGGTAAAAATCTTACTGATACTATCTTAACCAGTAACCAGTAGCCAGTAACCAGTTGCTATTCCCACTCGATGGTACTGGGTGGTTTTGAACTGATATCATAGACGACCCGGTTTATACCGCGTACTTCATTGATGATGCGATTCGACACCCTATTGAGAAAATCCGGAGGCAGTCGCGCCCAATCCGCCGTCATGCCATCCAGACTGGTGACGGCCCGAAGCGTGACCACATTTTCGTATGTCCTTTCGTCTCCCATCACACCGACACTCTGAACAGGCAGGAGTACTGCCAGGGCCTGCCAAACATCTTGATATAATCCTTGCTTTTTGAGCTCATTGATGAAGATGAAATCCGCTTCTCTGAGCAGATTTAAACGGTCTTCGGTAACGTCTCCAACGATTCGAATGGCCAGACCCGGACCTGGAAATGGATGACGATTGAGGATGGTTTCAGGTATGCCCAATGTCTTGCCCACGACCCGAACCTCATCCTTGAATAACTCCCGCAAAGGTTCGATCAACTTCAATTGCATCTTCTCAGGCAAACCCCCGACATTGTGATGCGATTTTATGGTAGCGGACGGACCCCAGGTCGATGTACTTTCAATCACGTCCGGGTATAACGTTCCCTGGGCTAAAAAGTCTATTTCCCCCAGGTTTTGAGCTACCTCTTCGAAAACCTCAATAAACCGTTTTCCGATGGCCTTCCTTTTCTCCTCCGGATCGGTTTTCCCTTTTAGATCATCCAAAAAAGCCTCTGATGCATCCACAAACCGCAAATTGATATCCGGGAAAGCCTGTATCACTTCTTCCACCTCTCCCTCACGTAAAACCCCATTATCCACAAACACCGGTATCAAATGATCCCCGATGGCTCTATGTATCAAAACGGCCGTTACTGCCGAATCCACTCCTCCCGATAGTCCACAGATGACTTTTCCACCCTTTACCTGTCCCTGAATTTCTTGAATCGTGATATCAACGAATCTCTCCGGCGTCCACTGTCCACTACAGCCACAAATTCTGTAAAGAAAATTGCCAATAATTTTTTCCCCATGGGCCGTATGCACGACTTCGGGATGAAACTGTATGCCAAAAATCTTTTTCTTCCTGTTGCCGATAGCTGCAATGGGTGCATTATGGGTATGGCCCAATATGGTATAATTTTCCGGAAGCATGAGTATACGGTCGCCATGGCTCATCCATACACTGAGGGGAGAATCTATACCGTGGAAGAGATCCTCGTCGTCATCGATATAAAATTGGGCATGCCCATACTCCCGCTTATCACATCGACCTACGGTTCCGGCAAAGAGATGTCCTGTAACCTGAAGACCATAGCAAATACCCAAAATGGGAATCCCCAACCCAAAAATCTGCTTTTGGGGGAGGGGTGCACCTTCGGTGTATACGCTGGCAGGCCCCCCCGAGAGGATCATGCCTCTCGGCCTGATTGATTCGATTTCTTCTTTTGAAATATGGTAGGGCACAATTTCACAATACACATTTTGTTCACGAACCCTTCGTGCAATAAGTTGGGTATATTGAGAGCCAAAATCTAATATGAGGATCGTCTCTTGTTCTAAATGTGGCATCGTGTCCTTCATAAAATTCAGATTACTATGAAACCGTGGTCTATTGTCAAAAATTAACCACAGAGCACACAGAGAAATTATTAATATTATTTATG
>CAZYTI010000352.1:0-5365 GCA_964650065.1 uncultured bacterium | reverse complement strand
CTTTCTCTTTTTCACCATCCTTCTTTGCCTTCTTATCGTTGGCTTGAGGTTCGGACGGTTTTTCATCCGTCACCTCATCTTTGGCCTCTGATTTTTTCTTGGCCTTCTTCGGTACCTTTTTCTTTTTCTCTTCCACAACTTCTTTATCGACCGGTTCTTCTTCGATGACTTCTTCTTTTGCTCTTCTCTTCTTTCTGGTCTCGGCTTTTTCTTCTTTCTCTTTCTCTTTTTGTTTCTTTTTCTTACTGGCTGTCTCAAAACCAACGAGCTCGATGATTGCCATCCTTGCCCCATCACCGGACCTTTGCCCCAATTTTATCACTCGCGTGTAGCCTCCCGATCTATCGGAAAATCTGGGTGCAATATCCTCGAAGAGAATTTTTACAATTTTCTTCTGTTTTAGCTGCCGGAGAGCAAGACGTCTGGCATGGAGTGTTTCTTTCTTAGCCAGAGTGATCAGTCGTTCCGATACGCGTTTCGTTGCCTTTGCCTTTGCTTCTGTTGTTGTAATGTGTTTCCGCTCGAATAGCGCTGCAGAGAGATTCGCTAAAGTCGCTTTGCGATGAGCGGCTGTCCGTCCTAATTTATCTACCGTTTTCCGGTGTCTCATTAACCAACTTCTCCTCGGGTTCTATCGTGCAATAACCTGTTTTCTTCAATACAGAGCAATGTATTCTCACAAGAATAAAACTTCGCTGCTCAAATTCATCACGAAGATTCACCTTTGAGATAATTGTCCACATCCATACCGAAATGTAGACTTTTTTCTTCCAATATTTTAGAAAGTTCTTGAAGCGATTTACGCCCGAAATTCCGAAACTTTAGCATTTCCTGATCATCCCTGCGAACGAGATCCCCAATGGTTTGGATATCTGCCGCCTTTAGACAATTATGGGATCGAACAGAAAGCTCCAACTCTTCAACACTCATTTTAAGGAGTTTCCGGATACGCAGGGCATCCTCGTCAATCTGAGAGACTTCTTCCTCCTCCTCGGGTTCTACATCGAAGCTGATGAAGAGTTCAACATGATCCTTCAGAATTTTTCCCGCAAACGTCAGGGCATCATCAGGGGTCACACTGCCATCTGTCTCTACTTCCAGGATCAATTTTTCATAATCGGTTCGGTGCCCGACACGTGTATTCTCTACCCAGTAGTTCACCTTGCGAATTGGATTAAATATCGAATCCAGAGGAATCGTGCCTATGGGTTGATCGGGAAGGGTGTTTTCCTCTGCAGGCACATACCCTCTGCCCCGACCAATTTTTACTTCCACCTTAAAATCCGCATCTTCATTCAAAGTAGCGATATGATGATCTGGATTTAAAATTTCGAAATCGGTGCTGTCTTGCTGAATGTCCCCTGCCTTTAAAATCCCTGCACCTTTCAGTTCGATCAGGATCCGATCGGGACGCTTGTTTAACAACTTCAACCGGACCTGTTTTAAATTGAGAATGATCTCAGAGACATCCTCAACGACTCCGGGTATTGTCGAGAATTCGTGCAGCACTCCGTCAAATCTAACCTGAGTAATTGCTGCTCCTTGAAGAGATGACAGAAGCACTCGGCGAAACGTATTCCCAAGAGTAACACCAAAACCGCGTTCGAGAGGCTGTAAAATAAATTTACCATAAGTACTCGAATAGGATGCCTCTTCTCGCTCGATACCCTCCGGCATTTGTAAAGTTAATCGATTCATTCAAATAATCCCCAAAATTCGATTATTCATTATTTTGAATAAAGTTCAACGACCAAATTGGCGTTGAATGTGACTGGAATGTCGGCCATGTTCGGCACTTCTAAATACGTTCCTTTCAGATTGGCCTTGTCCAAAGATAGCCATGGAAGCTCTTTTCCTTCCTTGATCCTCCGCATTGAAGTATGAATAACATCCAACTTCCGGCTTTTTTCCCGTACCTCAACGATATCATTGGGCTTTAGCTGATAAGAGGGAATATCCACCAAACGACCATTGACTGTGAAATGTCGATGTCTTACCAGTTGCCTTGCCGTCGCTCTGGATGCCGAAAATCCCAGACGGAACACAACATTGTCTAAACGACTCTCCAACATCTTTAGGAGATTTTCACTGGCAATACCTTTTTTCCTGGTAGCATTTTTAAAAGTGCCCCGAAATTGAGATTCTAACAGACTGTAATATCGCTTAATCTTTTGTTTTTCTCTTAACTGCAAACCATAATCAGACAATTTTTTTATCCTGCGCGTTTTTCCATGTTGGCCTGGTGGATAAGCTTTCTTCTCTATAGCACACTTTGCCGTTTGGCACCTTGCGCCCTTCAAAAAAAGTTTCTCGCCTTCACGCCGACATAATTTGCAGACTGCTTCTCTATATCTTGCCATAAAACGTCCTCTCGTTCCTACCGCTATACTCTTCTTCGTTTCGGAGGTCTACACCCATTGTGAGGAATGGGTGTGACATCTCTGATTGCAATCACTTCCAATCCTGTCGCTTGAAGGGATCGAATAGCGGCTTCCCTTCCCGAACCGGGGCCTTTCACCATGACGCTGATTTTTCTGAGACCCAAATCCATGGCCTCCTTGGCTGCTGTTTGCGCGGCCAATTGAGCGGCAAATGGTGTGTTTTTCCTAGCACCTTTGAAACCGATCCGCCCAGCCGTTGCCCAGGAAATGACGTTACCATAGTTATCTGTCAAAGTAATGATCGTGTTATTGAAAGTGGCCTTGATATGGGCCTGACCCTCAGCTTCCACCCTCTCTTTTTTCTTCTTTCTTCCTTTTCTAGGCGATGCCAATTCAATCCTCCTTAATACTCAAAATCAACCAATCATTCAAACACTTCATTTGTGACGAATGGATCGAATATTATCTTCTCCGCTTTCCTGCCACCGTTCTTTTCCTGCCCTTCCGCGTACGCGCATTCGTTCTAGTTCTCTGGCCTCTCACTGACAATCCCCTTCGGTGACGGTATCCACGATAGCATCCAATATCCATTAGTCGTTTTATATTCATCGTCACTTCAGTGCGAAGTGCTCCTTCCACCTTACAATTTGTATCGATCACCGATCGAATCTTGGCCACATCGCTATCAGAAATCGCTTTAACCCGAAGATCCGGATTTACGCCTGCCTCTTTTAAAATTTTTCGAGAGGTCGTAAATCCGATTCCAAAGATGTAGGTCAAAGCCGTTTCAATCCGCTTTTCTTTTGGAAGATCTACACCTGCAATACGAGCCACTTTTTCTCCTTCTTTTTACTCTGAAATCAAAAAATCTTTAACCTTGCCTCTGTTTATGGCGGGGATTCGTACATATCACACGAACCACACCTCGGCGACGTACGATTTTACATTTATCGCATATTTTCTTCACAGAAGCCCGAACTTTCATCTTTTACCTCATCCTGCTTACTTGTACCTATACACTATTCTTCCCCGCGTCAAATCATATGGGGAAAGTTCGATTGTCACTTTATCTCCCGGTAAAATCTTAATGAAATGCATTCTCATTTTACCCGATACATGAGCCAATACCTTATGGCCGCTCTCTAACTCCACCGTGAACGTTGCATTGGGCAGAGTATCCAATATCGTACCGTCTACTTTAATGGGTGGTTCTTTCGCCATTTGCTCTCCCTAAATCACCTTATTCAATACCTATTGTTAGTACTTCAGGCTTTTCTTCTGTGATGAGAACCGTATGTTCGAAATGTGCCGATGGTTTTCCATCAGAGGTCTCTACTGTCCACCCATCATCTAAGAACTTAACCTCTGAGGTTCCCATGTTTATCATGGGTTCGATGGCAAATACCATCCCCGTTTGTAATTTTGGGCCCCGACGAGGAGTACCAAAATTAGGAATCTGGGGTTCCTCATGTAGAGACTTACCAATACCGTGGCCTACCAGTGCCCGAACAATAGAGAATCCTTTCGATTCCACACAAGTTTGTATTGCATGAGAAACGTCGGATAAGTGATTCCCCTGCCGACACTTCCGAATACCTCGATGAAGCGCTGTTTTGGTCGTGTTCATCAATAGAATACGATCCTCCGATAATTCTCCAATTCCATACGTCTTCGCCGCATCCGAGTAAAACGCATCCAATTTAACGCCCATATCCAGACTCACAAGTTCACCTTCTTTCAATCTCCGGGTTCCGGGTATCCCGTGAACCACTTCCCTCTCAATGGATACGCAAATTGAAGCTGGGAAGCCTCTATATCCTTTAAAGGCCGGCTTCCCTCCACCTGAGCAGATCACCTCTTGAGCGATTTCATCCAACCTGTTTGTAAGAACACCCGGTATTATTTCTTTCTCAACTGCACGAAAAGTTTTTACCAGAAGCTTTGCACACTTCCGAAGTTTTTGAATCTCCGCCTCAGTCTTAATGGGAATCATGGTTCCACCGGAAAAAGTCCCAACGAAGAGAGTATTTTCGTATAGACTTCATCCATCGAGCCCAACCCATCCGCAACTCTCAAGATATTCTTCTCAAGATAATATTGAATCAAAGAACGTGTCTCACTTTCATAGACATCCAGACGATGCCTCACGGTATCAGGCTGATCATCCTTTCGGCGAATTAAAAGCCCTCCACATGCAGAACATGTGTCACCCTCATTTGAATTTTCAACCTGAGTCATAACATGTCCACAAACATCACAAACCAACCTCTGGGAAAGCCGACGGACAATCTCTTCATCAGATACATTAATATGAACGACATCGTCCAAATGGATACGCAATGAATTTAATAAATTATCCAGGCGTTCCGCTTGAGGACCTGTTCTGGGAAATCCATCCAGAATGAACCCGGTGTGACAATCATCCTGCTGTAATCGCTCTCCGACCAATGCTACCATGAGGTCATCCGGGACCAATTCTCCTTTTTCCATATAATGCTTCGCCCTTCCACCCATTTCGGTTCCTTGCCGTACCGCATCTCTCAACATATCGCCTGTCGATATATGGGCCCAACCAAATTCTGCCCCAAGCCGACTGGCCTGGGTACCTTTCCCCACACCTGGAGCCCCTAAAACAATCAATCTCTTTACCATACTCATCGTATAAATATAATATCCTACTTTTTACCGACGCCCCCTTATGCGTCCGGTTTTCATAAATCCATCATAATGCCGCATCAGCAGATGTGACTCAATTTGTTGAAGTGTATCCAAAGACACTCCAACCATGATCAAAAGACTCGTCCCACCAAAAAATTGTGAAAAAGAATAAGAAACATTCATATACTTGGTCACGAAATAGGGCATTATTGCAATAAGAGCAAAGAAAGCTGCTGCAGGCAGCATGATTCTCGACAAAACATGATCAATGTACTCAGCGGTTTTTTTACCCGGTCTGACGCCTGGTATAAATCCCCCGTACTTCT
>CAZYTI010000351.1:0-5372 GCA_964650065.1 uncultured bacterium | reverse complement strand
GGATCTGGCTCCGGAAGGTGACACTGTTCAGCAATCCGAGAAGAACCTGAAAGCCATGGTAGCGATGGCCCTGGAAAAACAGGAAGCATCCAAAGTACGGCTCTTATGGGGGACCGCCAACGTATTCAGTCATCCCCGTTACATGAACGGCGCTGCCACGAATCCCAATTTTCAAGTGGTCACCCAGGTGGCCGCCCAGGTCAAAGCGGCCATCGATGCCACCATCGAGTTAGGCGGGGAGAGCTATGTCTTCTGGGGAGGTCGCGAAGGTTATTTCACTCTCCTGAATACCGATATGAAGCGGGAACTGGATCATCTGGGCATGTTTCTGCAGAAGGCCAGGGATTACGGCCGGAGTCAAGGGTTTCAGGGGACTTTTCTCATCGAGCCCAAACCCATGGAGCCCACCAAGCATCAATACGACTACGATGTGGCCACGGTCATCGGTTTTCTGCACAGGTACGGTCTCCAGGATGATTTCAAGATCAACATCGAGAACAACCATGCTACCTTAGCCGGACATACCTTCGCCCATGAAGTGCAGACAGCCTGCGATGCCGGTCTTTTGGGCAGTCTGGACATCAACCAGGGTGATCCGAACAACGGGTGGGACACGGACGAGTTTCTGCACAATCTGTACGATGCCACAGAGCTGATGCTGGTTCTTCTGCAGAACGGCGGCATCGGCAAAGGCGGTATGAACTTCGATGCCAAGACGCGCAGGAGTTCCACGGATCTGGAAGATATCTTCATTGCCCACATATCATCCATGGATATATTAGCCCGGTCTCTTTTGATTGCCAATGATATTTTAGAGAAATCGGATCTGTTGAAAATGAGAAAAGAACGATATAAGAGCTTCGATTCGGGTGATGGTGCCGAGTTCGAGGAGGGTCGGGTGGAACTGGAGGCACTGGCCCGTATGGCAAGAGAATTGGGAGAACCGGCGCAGATCAGTGGGAAACAAGAACTTTATGAAAGCATTGTTAATCGGTATATTCAGTGAATAGTTATGATTAGGTTGTGCGTATTTGAATTAAGCTGGGATTTTCAAATAATGTCCAATGACAAAATCCCAATGTCAAATGAAGCCCCAAATCCCAATGTAAAAAATCGGGGTTTTGGCATTGAGTCATTGGGATTTTATTTGTCATTTGGATTTTGGAATTTGGCATTGCAATAGAATTATTTCCACTAATGAATTTTATTTGAATATTAGTAATTTCGGAGTATAAAATTGAACAATCTATTCGCAGGTCTCGATGTTTCCACACAGAGCTGTAAACTGGTCGTCATCGATTATGAGGCCGAAGAAGTCGTTTTTGTGGATTCGGTGAACTACGATACGGATCTTCCCCATTACAATACACAAAGTGGCGTCATACAGGGTCAACCGGAAGGGGTGTCGGAATCGGATCCCAGGATGTGGCTGGAGGCGGTGAAATTTATTTTTGGAAAGTTGGGGAAAACCGATATCCCGATGAATAAAATACGCTGCATTTCAGTGTCCGGCCAGCAACATGGTCTGGTGGCTGTGGACGATGAGGGGAACCTGACGCGTCCCACCAGTAAGCTGTGGAATGACTTTTCTACCCTGGAGGAATGCCGGATTCTGACCGAAAATACGGGCGGTCTGGAAGCCATGATCGACGAAGTGGGGAACAGCCAGAGAACCGGGTATACGGCCGCCAAGATTTTTCATTTGGTCAGGCATGAAAGAGAAATCTATGATCAAACATCGACGTTATTCCTGGTCCATAACTTTATCAACTGGTATCTGACGGGCGGTGTTCGGATCATGGAACCCGGAGATACTACGGGAACGGCAATGTGGAATCCTGCGACCCGGGATTGGTCGGAAAAAGTGATGGATGCCATCGATCCCGGCCTGCGGCGAAAATTTCCCGAAGTGGGTTCTTCCCAACGAACCATTGGCAGCATCTCTTCAAATCTCGTTTCCTGGTTTGGATTCTCCCAGGAGTGTCGTATCGATGCCGGCAGTGGGGACAACATGTACGGCGCCATTGGTACGGGCAATGTGAAACCGGGGATCGTCACGGTGAGTCTGGGAACCAGCGGTACGGCCTATTCATACATGGAGAAACCTTTTATCGACCCGACAGGGGAGATTGCCGCCTTCTGTGACAGCACAGGACACTATCTTCCCCTGCTCTGCGTATCGAATCTGGCCAATGGATACAATGCGATACTGGATCAGTATGATTTGACCCATGAAACTTTTAATGAGATGATAGAGAAAACATCTCCAGGCAATTCCGGCAGATTGTTGATTCCCTGGTATGAAGGGGAACGCACACCGGATGTGCCCCAGGCGGCTCCCATCTATTTTGGGTTTGGTTTGAATGATTTTACGCCTGAATATCTCTGCCGGGCCGTGTTGGAGGGGCATGTTCTCAACCTCTACAATGGATTTCAGCGCATGCCTGTGGAGGTGAAAGAAATCCGACTCACCGGTGGACTCTCCCAGTCATCCGTATGGTGCCGGACCATTGCCGATATTTTTGATGCAGAAACGGTTCCGGTTCAGGGGGAAGGTGCGGCTCTGGGTGCGGCTCTGCACGCGGCCTGGGTGTGGCTGAACGAGAATGATCAAAAGGTTGGCCTCGAGGAGGTCGTGAATCCTTTTCTTATTATGGATGAATCTTTGAGGAAAGAACCCATTGAAAAGAATATTCAGACCTATCAGAACCAAAAACAATTCTTTGATGCACTTAGCCGTCGTGTACGGGGCTTGGAAGGTGAAGATCCATTCGATTTGCGAACCAGGTTGTCGAAATAACTTCTCACCATTTTCCCTAAACATTCTTTTAAATTTCACTTGTTCTCTTCAGAGGTCGACCGATGATCCAAAAAGGAAGAGATGGATGAAGACGAACAGGTCTTGTTTGGTTATCCTGCTGTATTTCTTATCCCACCAGGACGAAGAAGCCATTCTTAATTTAGAATCAATTGGCTGCCCAAGGCGGGCAGTTACGTCTATCTCGTGGTCAATCAGACGTATTTGACCGAGAGCAGGGCAATACAACTTGAGAAAACGACTGTTTTAACCAAACTGATCTGGCTTTTTTATAACGAAAAGGAGGCACAAAATGAAGCAACGGAATTCGGTCTCTTCGTCACCCTTGACGGCGGTCAGAAATGGATGAAGTGGACCCACGGTGTACCCACGGTACCTGTTCGGGATATTGGCGTCCATCCCCGGGAGAATGACCTGATCATCGGTACGCACGGACGATCCATATACATCATCGATGATATCTCACCCCTGCGTGAGATATCGGATGAGGTCGTCGGGAAGAAACTCCACGTGTTTGCGGTTCCGGATGCCCATCAATACGTATCCGGATGCCTGAGTTCTCACCAGAGTCCCGGTGATACGCCTTTCACAGGAGAGAATAGACGAACCGGTGCAGCCATCACCTACCATCTCATCCCGCGTGTCCATTACCATCGTGGATAGCGATGGCAAAAGGGTCAGCCGGATAAACGGGACGGAGAACAAAGGCATCAACCGAGTGTATTGGTCTTTCCGAGAGGATCCTCCCCAGACGGATCAGAGAAGACAGGCAACTCCCGCGGGAAGGGGACGGGCGGGTGGTTTTCGGATGCGGGGATTCCTGACGGCCCTGCCGGGTGAGTACACCGTTAAAATAAGCTATGAGGGTGAAGAGGCCAGTCAGCCTTTAACGGTAAAATCCGATCCCCGTCTCGATGTCGATCTGGATGTGCTGAAGGCAAATTATGAAGCAGCCAAGGCTGCCCAGACCCTGTCTCAAACGATGACATCGGCCGGCAATCTCATTCAGGACAACCAGAAAGCGATTCAGACGATTATGGAATATGCCCGGGCCATCTTTTTAAGACTGATTCTATCGTTCACTCTTCATATTGCGCCCTTACAGGGCTTGTGTTGTTTTCTATCAGTATCTCAGGGCGTTGCCCTGAGCTTTTATATTTTGCCCCTTCGGGGCGTAGTAATCAAAGAGCTGATCAGATTATTGAAATACCTCCATCTTGGTGTTAATGAAATTTATAGATATCGATTGTAGATGATGAGAATTGACAATGCTCTCCGTATTCATCCCGTTGGTTCGGAGAATTAGTTCTGTTGAACAATTGGTCTTAACAATCGGGAAACTAAGCCCCGAAGGGGCGGTATGTAATAGCCCAGGGCATCGCCCTGGGAAAGATGGAAGAATTACATAAGCCCTGAAAGGGCGAAATATTGTGTGAAAAGGGCAGGGATATTTCCCCAGGCTTCTTTCATTTCTTAATATTCGAAACAAATCCTGTATTTTTCCCGTAAACCTATATGTTCCGAATTCTAAGAATTGGATGGAGACTTACTTTATGAAACTCTTAACACGCGCAGAAGAGTATGTTTTGTTGGCCATTTGGCGGCTTCAACAGGAGGCTTACTCTCTCTTGATTCAAAAACAAATCCATGTCATTTCGGGTGAGAAATGGTCCCTGGGAACGATTTACGCACCTCTCGAACGGCTGGAGAGGCGGGGTTACATCGTTTCATCGCTGTCCGAATCCACACCCGAACGAGGTGGAAGACACAAACGGATCTATGAACTCACGGATGATGGGAAAAAGGCCCTGGTTCGAATCAAACAGGTCCATGAGTCCTTCTGGGAAGCGTTGCCCGATCTCTCGTTTGAGGTGAATTGATGTCGAGAAATCATTTGAATACACCTCCTGCTTTCCTCAAATGGATACTGGCTCTGTTGACCCGGCCCTGTAAACGGGAAATAGTCCAGAATGTATAATAGAAAAATACCGGGATATGCACGATGGATTTCCTTGTTTTTCTTTCGAAATGAAAAGTGGGAAACGATTCTGTGTGATTTGGAAGAGGGATATCAAATAATCCTGAATGAAGACGGTTCTATCCGTGCGAGGATGTGGTATCTCACACAGGTTATTAATATCATCCGGGGTCGATTATTGAATAAACTCTACTGGAGTGGGCTTATGATTCGAAATTATTTTAAAACCGCATTCCGGAATATTGCAAAAAACAAGGGATATTCTCTGATCAATATAGCCGGTTTTACGATCGGTCTTTCTTCTTGTATATTCATATGGCTCTATATCAGATATGAGCTCAGCTATGATCAATACCATAATGATGCCCCGTTTATTTATCGCGTCGTAAGAGAACACCGAGGCGGTCCTGTTTGGTATAATTCATCCGAGCATCCCCTGGCCGCTTCGTTAAAGGCGGATTTTCCAGAAGTTGTCAACGCGACACGCGTCAAAAAAAACGATGAAATCGGCGTCGTTGAATATCAATCAAAACGGTTCAATGAGGAGGATTTGTATTTTGTCGATCAGGATTTTTT
>CAZYTI010000350.1:0-5382 GCA_964650065.1 uncultured bacterium | reverse complement strand
TTAATCTACGGTATCAGCTCTACTTCTCTGAAAAACGGCCCTTTTTCCTGGAAGGCAATGAAAATTTCAATGTGGCGGCTACGGGACATTACGATCCTGTTCGGTCCGTAGTACATACCAGGACCATTGTGGACCCTCTGGCAGGTGTCAAGCTATCGGGGAAAATTGGAAAGAAAAATATGTTGGCCTCTATTTATGCCATGGATGAATTAAATCGAGCTGACGAGCTGGGCGACTATGCCCACTTTGCCATTCTCCGGTATAAAAGAGCTTTGAATGAGGACAGTTTCATCGGGGGAATCTACACCGGTAGAGAGTTGAAAAACCACTCCAATCGAGTGGCCGGATTGGATGGTATGCTGCGCATTACCAAATCGAGCATGCTGACCTACCACGGGCTCTTTTCACAAACCCGGGAGGGAAATGAATCGGATAATAAGGATGGTCAAGCAGTCAGTGTAAACTACAATTACAACACGCGAAATTTGAATTATAATCTGGGATTCATCAATGTTTCAGAAAATTTCAATGCCGAAGCCGGCTATATTCGGCGGACGGGATTAACGGTTATCAACGGCATGTTCCAGCCCAATTTTTATCCTGAATGGGATTCCATTCGTCGGATCAATTTAAACCTCATAACATGGCAGTCGAAGGACCATCCCAGCGGTCTTTGGGAGACCTTCAATCAAGCTTCTCTCAGTGTCCTCTTATGGAGGAATTCGAGAATTACGTTTGAAAGTAACCATTCCAACGAAGTCTATCTGAATGAACGGTTCAAAACGAGCGGTACACAGATCAGTGGAAGCAGTCAGTTTACAAAAGCGTTCTTCTTTAGTCTGAACTTCAACCACAGTAAGGCCGTCTACTATTCGTCGGATCCCTACCAGGGAAAATCCAATCGGGCATCGGTCGCTGTCATCTACCAGCCTTCGGAAAAAATTAAAACCGAGTTTCGTTATACCTATTCCAATTTCAAAGGGGATCTGATCTCCGAGAATGATTATGACTACTCCATCTTTCGGACCAAATTGACCTATCAGGTCAACCGATATCTCTTCTTCAGAGGGATCGTGGAGTACAACGACTACAACAGGGAGATGCTGTCCGACATCCTCGCTTCATTTACCTACATTCCCGGTACGGTTATTCACATCGGATATGGTTCTCTTCATGAGAAAATACGATGGCGTAACGATCGTTATTTAGAGAGCGATCGTTTTCTGCAGACAAGGCGGGGGTTTTTCTTTAAGGCATCGTATTTGTGGCGAATTTAATTTTTTTCGATCAGAATGAGGTGAAATTGAAATAGATTTTTGCTGATCATTTAATAAGGATAGATTCTACAATGAAAAAAATTAAAAATGAATTAAATTAACATTGGAGGAAATGAATGATGAAATTTCCAAGATCATGTTTTAAAATGACAAACATATTATTCGTTTGTTTACTGCTATTATCGACTTTGCATGCGCAAGTCAAAAATCCTGAATATTATAACGATTCCTGCACCGATATCATCGTGGGTAAACTGGCTTCTGTGGATGGTTCGGTCATCACGTCCCACACGGGCTGTTGCGATGAGTGCCGGGTTCATGTTGTGCCCCGTCAAAAATTCAAGAAGGGCGAGTTGGCGCCCGTGTATTACGGTTTACAAGATTCACGGACACCGTTGCATGATTACGGTGAGGTTATTGGTCACATTCCCCAGGTGGAAGAGACCTACGCCTACTTCCATACCGGATATCCCCAGATGAATGAGCATCAGTTGGCTATCGGTGAGAGTACCCTGAGTCAGAGGGAGGAGCTTCAGGCCAGCTATGGTCTCTGCGAACAGATCATGACCATCGAGCAGGCCCAACTGTTTGCCCTCCAGCGTTGCAAGACGGCCCGGGATGCCATCAAACTCATTACCTCACTGGTGGAGAAATACGGTTTTCTTCCTTCATGTGGTCCCGAATCCGAAGCCCTCTGCATTGCTGATCCGCAGGAGGCCTGGGTGTTAGAGGTCTTCAGTGTCGGCATGGACTGGACGCCCGAAAGTGGCGAGCAGGGCGCCATATGGGCGGCTCAGCGCGTTCCCGACGACCATGTGACTGTCGTTCCCAACTGGAGTATCATCAAAGAGATCGATCTGTCCAAACCCGATGAATTTATGGCATCCGAGAATTACATGCAGTTCGCCGTCGACCACGGCTGGTACGATCCCAATAGTGGACATCCCTTCATCTGGCAAAAAATCTACGCTCCGCCTCCCAGGGAATGGGCCGTGGGACGACTCTGGCTCTTTTACTCGACCGTAGCACCCAACCATACCCACTGGCCCAACAAGAAATTGACGAGTGCCTACAGAGGATACGATGCCTACCACCAGTACATCGAAGATATCGCCATCTACCCTTTTTCAATTAAACCCGAGAAAAAGATGTCTGTCCAGGATGTCATCGCCTTTCAGCGGTCGGTCTTCGAGGGAACCATCTATGATATGACGGCAGATTTCGACTGGTATGTACCCGATGGCCGGGGTGGGATGAAAAAGAGTCCGTTGACGACGCCTTTCCCCACGAGGGATATGCGGGAATTGCTGGATATTACGTATCGGCGAATGGTCTCCCGTGGTGGATACGGCATGGTGGCCCAACTGCGGGATTGGCTGCCCGCACCCATTGGGGGTGTATACTGGTTCTATCTGGATAATCAGCATGTCAGTACCTATGTCCCCATCTATGCCGGTGTCCAGGAGATACATCCTCTTTACAAGACCTGGAATCCCGACGAATTCGATGAAAACTCGGCCCGGTGGAACATTGACTTTATCGATAATCTGCTCTACCTTAGATGGCAGGAAGCGATTAAGGATCTGCATGCGGTCCGTGATCCTATGGAAAAGGGATTCTTTGAAGAGCAGGCCGATATCGATAAAGAGGCCTTGGCGTTGTTTAAGAAGAATCCTAAAAAAGCGAGTCAGTTTCTAACAGAATACAGCCAATCGAAGATGGAAGTCGTTGTACAAATGTATCGGGATTTGAGGAAGACCCTCATTACGAAATACACGAATAACAAGGCTGGTCTATAAATTAAGAATTTAGAATTAAAAATTAAAAATGGTTAGAGGCTGTCCCTGACAGCCGAATGGATCGGAGGGCGCACATGAAAACCGTTATATCGGTCGTTACCCTATTTGTCTTTCTGGGATGTGCTTCAGTGAAAAGATCTATTCACATCGAAGAAATTCAATGGGAAGTCCAAATCAGAGGGACCACGGTGAGCCTCCGAGGCGTCTCGGCCGTGAGCCCAAAGATTGCCTGGGCCAGTGGAAGCAGAGGAACCGTGCTTCGTACGACCGATGGTGGAGAACAGTGGGATGATGTATCCGTTGCGGATGCATCGAATCTGGATTTTCGGGATATTCACGGAATGGACGCATCATCGGCCATCATCATGAGCGCCGGCCAACCCGCCAGATTTTACAAAACCACCGACGGCGGTGAGACCTGGACAATAAAATATGAAGACATCCGTCCCGGTGCCTTTTTCGACTCCATGGATTTTTGGGATAATCAGAACGGCATCGCCTTCAGCGATCCGGTGGAGGGCGGATTCCTACTGATGCGGACCACCGATGCTGGGGAAAACTGGCATCAGATTCCCCCTGAAAACATACCCTCTCCCAGGGAGGGCGAAGCCGCCTTTGCCGCCAGCGGTACAATGATCGCTGTACAGGGAGAAAACGACGTCTGGTTCGGTACCGGTGGGACAATTGCACGGGTGTTGCGATCGATGGATAGGGGAGTCAGTTGGACCGCTGCTGAAACGCCCATCCTCAGCGGTGAGTCCTCATGGGGCATTTTTTCCATCGTGTTTCAGGATGATAAAAACGGTGTGATCGTCGGAGGGGACTATCGAAATGCCGACGGAAATGAGAAAAACTGTGCCGTTACCACCGATGGAGGTGTTACCTGGGAATTGGTGGACCGAACCACTCCCGCTGGATTCCGATCCGGGATGGCAACGCTCTCCGTCCCCGGATCCAACTGTTACGTGACGGTTGGGCTTTCCGGATCCGATTTTACCAATGATGGCGGGAGAACATGGGTCCAGGCCGATACTGTTGGCTATCACGCCATCAGCATTGCAAAAGGATCCGTTGTCGGTTGGGCAGTGGGATCGGAGGGGAGGATCGGGAAATGTGAAGTCCGAATGAAGAGGTGAGTGGTTATTGGTGAGTGGTTATTGGTGGTAAATTCCGGTTACCCCGAAGTCCCGGGGTACAGGGACTTCGGGACACCGGGTGTTTGGGGGGAAGGGAGAAGGTGAACGGTAAAGAATGTAATCGGTATTCGGTAACCGGTGGAATAGTACTGAAGCAGATCAGAAGATCAGGGCATCAGTGGGCAGGATATCAGTGAATCAGTGGATCAGCAGAAGGAACATTACTGATATTCTGATATCCTGGTCTCCTGCCTACTGATTTTCTGATTGCCTGATGTGCTTTGCTCGGGATGGGAAGCAGGAAACGGTGATCGGTTATCGGTAGTCGTTAAGAAAGTAAAAAGTGAACGGTGTTTAATTTTAAAATATATCGTTAATTAAATAGGATAGGAGGAGCTATGAGACAGTTTGTAAGAGCGTTCGGATTTATTGTATTCATTTTGATGGTGGCAATGGTGGTTCCGTTGTGGGGGCAAAACGCTGACAAGCGTCCGCTGAGTCATGATGATTACGATGCCTGGAAATCCATCGTAGGATCGAAGATATCTATGGATGGGAACTGGGTTTGCTATCTGGAGACCCCTCAAGACGGTGATGCGGAACTGGTCGTCCTGAATCTGAAAAGTTCGAAGGTGTTCCGGCACACCATCGGTTATTCGGGCGAAGGAACCGATTCGGAAAGGGCGGCGAGGCCACAGTTCAGTGCAAATTCGGTCCATCTTGTGTTCTTGATTTCGCCCTCTCAGGAAGAAGTGAAAGCGGCCAAGAAGGAAAAGAAGAAGGATGACGACAAACCCAAGAAGAAACTGGGCGTCATGGATCTCTCGGACGGATCTGTAACTGAGATCGAGCGGGTGAAAAGCTTTAAAGTGCCCGAGAAAGCGGGAGCCTGGGTCGCCTACCTGATGGAGGAACCACCCAAGTCCGACAAGAAAGACGAGGAGAAGGAGGAGGAGGAAGAGGCAAAAGAAGAGGAAAAAGAAGAGAAGAAGGAAGAGGAAGACGAAGACGAAAAGGAAAAAGAAAAGAAGAAAAAATACGGCACCCGGCTCGTCCTGCAGTCTCTGCAGAATGCGACTAAGACTGAGTTTGAATCGGTCATGGAATACCTTTTCACCGAGGATGGAAAGCATTTCCTCTACATCGTATCCAGTAAAGAGCAGCCTGAGA
>CAZYTI010000349.1:3421-5398 GCA_964650065.1 uncultured bacterium | reverse complement strand
TGTAAGGAATTTAATAAAAATTTAGATGGTTACCCACTCGAATCAACATAGGACCGTTAAAAGGAAAAAGTAAAAACAAGGAAAAAAGATAAAGAGAAACCAAGGAAAAAGGATAAAGGAAAGACAAAAGAAAAACCATGGACAAAGAAAAAGCAAAGAGAAAAGAAAAACTACAGAAAAAGGAAAAAATACTGACAAAAGAAAAAACTATTTCAGGTCTAGGCGTTTGTTGATTTTCCGCATTATGGTTCCGAAGATGTTTTTTAGCTCATGCGACTCCTGGATCAGATAGTCTAGTTCATCACCTTTCGATATTTCCGTTGCCTTGATGAGGCGTAGCCAATAATTCGATTCTTTGGATTCCTTCAGGCATATCCCGATTCTATATTTGAAATCGGCTTTACTAATTGCTCCTTGTGATTCCTCGTAGTTCGCACCAACTGAAGTGGCTGCCTTCGCCAGCTGATATTTGATCACATCATTTTCTTTGGAATGCTTAATGGTTTTTAAAAACTTTATTACCCTTACAGCAAACCGAAAAGTCCGATCTTCCAGATCTTTTTTATTTTCCACCTTAACAGCAATCCGTATTTTATCCTTTATCCTTTATCCTTTTCACTTTTTCCTTTTTCCTTTTTCCTTGAGTTGTTTATTATATTTTATTATCGTTTAATAACTCGATAAACTCTTTGAAATCTTGTGGGAGTTTCATTTTGGATCGCCCAATAATTCATACGAATAACTTCCAATATTTCCAGCTTCTTGGTCCCATCCATATTTTTCCAATATTCAATATCCGCTTCTTCCTGTTCTTGAAAGGAATGAAATTTTCGGATACTTCTCATCATTTATACTTTATCCTTTTTCCTTTGCGCTCCTTGCGCCTCTAAAAAGCAGTTGTTAGCTTTTGGCTTTTTTTTAACCGCAAAGACGCAAAGAGTAATAACATTATCCCTCAAATTTTGCCGTTGCTACATTTGTAAGAAAATCCTTGATAATATCCTCAGAAATTTTCTCATCCATAAAATCTATTTTTTCGGTAAAGTCGACATCTTCGAAATAGGACAATTGTTCCCGGAACAACTTTTCGTTGAAGACCGATGCGTATAATTCCCCGGCCCTTCTTTCTATATCCTGAACAGTAAAGTGTTCCTTAAGTAGAAAATACAGGTCCACATAATCCTTCCATTGGCTCCGCCCACCCAGTGCATGCACCTTCATAGCCGCTAAATCCAACAAAGCAGGCATTTTGATGATACCATCAAAATCGACTTTAGGATCGATCTCGAATGGATAATTGAAAAACGTGACCTTCACATCATTAATGATGCAATGCATCTGGTCATAAGCTTCATACAGAAGATCCTGCACCAAAAAACCGGATTCACGGATGATTCTTTGTATTCGATTCCTCTTAAGTGATTCATGGGTAAACAGATCAAAATCTACAGATCGCCGATGCCCAATATGAAGGGCAACCGCCGTTCCACCGACAAGGTAAAAGTCATCCGAAAAACGTTGTATTAATTTCAGCAATGACTGCTGATTAGCTGTGAGTATTTCCGTATGCATGTTTATTAAAATAGAGTTTGAAAAAGTGGACGGTCCTTGGATGATAATTCATCCGCTTCCTTGAAATTTGTTCATGAAAAATTTTCGACACCTTATCAATCCCGATCAAATCAAAGAGTTCCTGGATATCCGAAATATGGCCATAATGAAGAATGGTTTCCACGACCTTATTTATGCTCAGATCTTCCTTTGCCTCTTCTTCAATCCACCAAAAAAGGTTTCGGTGTTCTCTGATATATTTTTTTAATGGCTCGGAATTCATGATTGTTGCTGGGTGTTCGAAATCAGAAGAACGTTATAAGTGCCTGGTAGAACAGCTGTTAGCTGTTAGCTGTTAGCTTTTAGCTTTTTCCTTTTAACTTTATCCTTTTAACTTTATCCTTTTAACTTTATCCTTTTAACTTT
>CAZYTI010000349.1:0-3321 GCA_964650065.1 uncultured bacterium | reverse complement strand
TCCTTTTAACTTTATCCTTTTAACTTTATCCTTTTAACTTTATCCTTTTAACTTTTTCCTTTTAACTTTTTCCTTTTTCCTTGTACTTTTAAACACCCAGCTTCAAATAATCCATAATTTCCTCCACCGTCTCCATCACATCGAGCTTATCGGTCTCCACAACGAGCTCCGGATTCTCGGGCTCTTCATACGGTGCAGAGATGCCTGTGAATTCTTTGATGATCCCCTCTCTGGCCTTCTTATACATCCCCTTCGGATCACGCTCTTCACAGACTTTTAGAGGTGCCTTCACGAATACCTCGACAAATTCACCGTCTCCGTTCAATTGCCTTGCCCGGTCCCGGTCATGGCGATAGGGGGATATGAAAGCGGTAATGGCAATGAAGCCCGCATCGGCAAACAAGTGGGCCACCTCTCCGATCCTGCGGATATTCTCATCCCGGTCTTCGGGGCTGAATCCCAGATCCCCATTCAGACCATGCCGGACATTGTCTCCATCTAACACATAGGCCTGACATCCCATCTCGAACAAACGCTCACTCAGACAATTCGCAATGGTCGACTTACCGCTTCCGGACAGGCCCGTGAGCCAGATCACGAGGCCTTTATGTCCGTTCTGCTTTTCCCGCTCCGCTTTGGAAATTATATGTTCATGCCACACGACATTACTGCTTTTTCCTTTTCCCTTTTCCCTTTTCCCTTCTTCTGTCCTTTTTCCTTTTTCCTTTTTCCTTTTTCCTTCTTCTTCACTTTTTCCTTTTTCCTTTTTCCTTTTTCCTTGGTAAAATTCCCTAAGGATATCCGCTACAGGCTTCCGCATAATCCGCTCATCCACAGATTCACCGTTCTGCAAATTCTGACGAACCTCTTTTCCTGAGATGAATACGGTATGATATCCCTTAGGCTGGTATTCCTGGATGAGTCCGACCTTTTCGATCTCCTCAAAATAGGCTGCGAAACCCACCTTCACAGGCTGAATCTTGAGTTTGCCATCCAGGGAGTCAAATTTATGATGCGCATCAAAATCACCCCAGATGGCCGTACCATCATCGAAAGGCGCATCGGCATGCTTCCGGCCGATGACCAGATGGGTAAAGCCATAATTCTGCCGGTAAATGGAATGCATAATCGCTTCTTTGGGACCGGCATAGAACATCTTCATATCCAGACCGATGAGAAGGAGCTGATCCTCGAAGTCATATCCGGCGGATTTCCACACTTCTTTATCTTCATCTCCTGCACCAAATACCCTGGCCTTTAGGAGGGCCTCATAGGTGTGCATCCGGACATCGGCCGGCACATCGTCGGATTTTGTGGCACCCATTAGGGGATTCAGCACCGCACCGGTAAAATGGCCCTGTCGGGTTAAATGCTCGGCTGAATACAAAAGCGCGTATTCATGCGCCCGGTGCAGGGCATTCCGTGTCTGGAAAGCGACAATGCTTTCCCACTCCTTTTTTAGAAACAAGGCCCGCGTTTCCATAGGCGTTGACATGTACTGACCGAAATTCGGATCCCTCGGCTGGCGAAACGCCCAGATTTTTCCGCCTATGAGATAGTCCCGGGGGTCATCGTTGAATATCCTGGCTCCCGGATGATCGTTCCTCTCGGTGCCATAGACCGAATGATTGTATTTATCTTTATCGAAAGGGCGAAGATCCGTAATTTTCAGAGATCCGATGACCTCGCCCCTTGAATTCTTCACAGCCACGATTTCGCCGACCCGAAAATTTTCCACCTCTTTTTTCGAGACAGGAAATGCAATGGGAATCGTCCAGGCATAGGTCTGTCCGTTCCTTTCGATGGTTTCCTTTTCCAGAACCCGGTTGAATTCATCGGCTTCCATGGGGCCGTCCAGAGGCGACAATCCGCCGTCGGCCATCCGGTAGAATATGGATAGATCCCCATCGCTGATGTGATAGACCTTCGCATCTTGAAGATCCGTAAGCATGGACTTCATTTCAATTTCAGGAACCGTTCGATTGATCAGACCACAACCGCCGTGTGCAGGATGAGATGGATTCATCTAAAAAAATCTCCTTAAAGTTTATTCTTAACGATCGTCGTTTATTATTGACCAAAAATACAATAAAAAACTCAACAGGGTCAATAATTTTAATGCGCTATTATGAAAAATAGTAAAGATAGATCAGGGAGATGACTGAAAATCCGATGACGATATTCATGGGTATACCGATTTTTAAAAAGTCCTTAAACCGATAGCCTCCAGGTCCATATACCATCAAATTCGTTTGATAACCGATAGGCGTTGCAAAACTGGCAGAGGCTGCCAGGGCAACCGTAAGGAATAATGGCCTCGGGTCGATATTGGATTGCCGGGCAACAGAAAGTGATATCGGAAATAACAGGGCGGCAGCCGCGTTGTTCGTTATAATTTCTGTATAAAAACTGGTCAAAAAATAAATGCCTCCCACGATCCCGATGACACCTAATGTACCCACACCGGAGATGAGCTGATTTGCCAAATAATAGGCCACACCGGAATTCTCCAAACCCTTGGCAATACCAAAGGCCGAAGCAATGACCAGAAGCACGTTCCACTGTACGGCATGCCTTGCATCATGGGGCGTTATACATCTCGAGATCAAAAGCAAGATCGCAGCGACGCACACAGAAATTAGGATGGGCACTATGCCGAACGCCATGGAAACAATCATCGCGGCCAAAATGATGAGCGAAAACCATGCGTACGGTTTTGGTTTTGACACCACGGCAGCCGATTTCGAGACCAGATAGAAATCTCGGGAATGATACCATTTTTTTAAAAAATCAGGTCTCCCCAGAATTAGGAGTGTGTCCCCTGTGCGAAGCACAACATCACCGATTTTTTGACGGACTCGTTCTCCGCTGCGATGAATGGCCAATATCACCGCATCGTATCGACCTCGAAAATTGCTCTCTCTCACATTTTTACCAATCAACGGTGAGTCAGAGGAAACAACGACCTCGTATGAGTGGATATTAACAGAGTCATAGTTTTTCAAATCGATGGTCGCCTCTTTCAGTAGAGACAACCCGGACATTTTCTGGAGTTCGATAATGGTTTCAGGCAGCCCGGTAAAAAAAAGCCGATCATGAACATATATCTTTTCATCGAATCCAATGGGCACCAGGATCTCACCCTGTCGGTCGATCTGGAACAGGAACAGGCCTTTGAGATGGCGAAGTCCGGCCTCTTGAATGGTCTTTCCAATATGGGGATAGTCAGATTCTACCGTCATTTCCACCACAAACTCTCGTGTTGTTTCCCCTAATTGTTCCATTGTATCTTTTCTTTCAGGGAGAAATAGGTGACTCAGG
>CAZYTI010000348.1:0-5398 GCA_964650065.1 uncultured bacterium | reverse complement strand
CCTTGAGTATTATGTGAATGGATTTGCAACAAGCCTCCCGGAGGATGTGCAAATTCATGCATTGAGGACGATCCCAGGTATGGTAAAGGCCGAAGTCACCCGGTTGGGCTATGCCATCGAATATGATTTTTTTCAACCGACACAATTGAAACCAACCCTGGAGACCAAGCTGATTCCCGGTCTCTTTTTTGCGGGTCAGATTAATGGCACGTCCGGTTATGAAGAAGCGGCCGCACAAGGATTCATGGCAGGCGTAAATGCCGTTCTGAAAATGCGAGGCGATGAACCTTTCATTTTAGACAGATCTGAGGCGTATATTGGTGTACTCATCGACGATTTGGTAACGAAAGGGACCGATGAACCTTACCGTCTCTTTACTTCAAGGGCCGAATATCGCCTGCTGCTTCGGCAGGACAATGCCGATCTCCGGCTGATGGATTACGGGCACCGAATCGGGTTGATATCGGATGAAGTGATGACCAGGTTGGAACAAAAAAAAGCCCATATTGCCGATTTTCTCGGTGTATCAAAGAAGATAAAGCCCGATCTGAATAGCATGAATCGCATTCTCAGAAGCCTGGGGACATCGCCTCTGGAAGCACGGCAAAGCCTGTATCGCTTGCTGAAGAGACCTCAAGTACGATTGGAAGATTTGAGAGAGATTCCCGATGTCGGTAGAAGAATGGACGAGTTGGGTCCATTGGCCGAAGAGGTTGTCGAACAGGTCGAAATTGAAATCAAGTATGAAGGGTATTTTCAGCGACAGCGAGATCAGGTGGAGAGATTCCGACGAATGGAAAAGAGGCGCATTCCCGAGAGTATTTACTATGATGAGATATCGGCCATATCGAAGGAAGCCAGGGAGAAGCTCAATCGAATTCGTCCGGTTTCACTGGGACAGGCCGCTCGGATATCCGGGGTTTCGCCATCGGACATCTCTGTATTGACTCTGTATCTGGAAAAAGCTTCAAAAAATTGAGGGATAGTTCCACGTGGAACAGATTGAACTGCTACAGTCCGCCCTTGAATTTGAAGGAATGGCGTTTGGTCCAAAAACGATTCGGTATTTTTCAATTTATCAGGAAATTCTTCTTGAATGGAATAAGAAAATCAATCTCATCTCACGTAGAGATGAAACCCGAATCGTGACCAGGCACTTCCTTCAGTCATTGGGACTGGTGAAGGTTATTACCATTCCACCAAAAGCCAGGGTGATGGATCTGGGATCTGGTGCCGGATTCCCTGGCTTACCAGTCAAGCTCATGCGTCCAGATCTTCGGATGGTTCTGGTGGAGTCTAAACGAAAGAAAGTCCATTTTCTTCGTGTGCTCAAAGAGACACTTCTCCTGGAAGATATAGAGATCGTACTCGGTCGAATCGAGGCGCTGGAAGACGTCATTGGATGTGTTGATTTCGTTATCAGCCGGGCAGTAACAGACCTGGTCACTCTTGCAAAGTGGAGTAAGGCTTATTTGGTACCCAATGGAGGAAAACTCATATCAATTAAGGGTCCTGATGTTGTTAAGGAATTGGATGCATTGAAAAAAGTAGCCTCGGACATGGCGATCGAGAGAATTCGCTTATTCGATTATAATCCTTTTCCACAGATTTTTCAGCTCAAACAGAGCAAACTTGTTTCGGTGGCGTGGTGATTGTACAGACCGGCCCAAACGCAACCCATTAATAATTAATAACTTATGCAAACATCAATAAAAACAATAAGGTCGATTGTATGGGAGGTGTCAGGAAGTAAAGGCATTAATAACAAAATATTAGAGGGAGAGAGCCTGGCGCTGAAAGGCCTTCCTGGTTCTCTTAAACCTCTATTTATATCTGTTTTACAGGAAAAAATGAATCGTCCCATGTTGGTCGTGATACCCGATCGAAACCAAGCCGAATTGATAGCCGATGAATTGGCCTCTCTCATTGGAGAAGAAAAGGTTGCTTTTTACCCGGAAGGTGAAGAAGATATCGAGAGTCCTGTTATTGTAAATCCACGGCGTGCAGGCGATCAGATGCGGGTCATCCAAAATTTACTCCGTCAAAGTTTAAACGTGGTTGTTTCCACAGTAAAGGGAATTTTTCAGGGCTTTCCCCGCCCGGAGATATTGAAGAAAGATTGGATAGAAATTTCCTCGGACTTCAGAGGAGACCTGCACGAGCTGGTCAGTCGTCTCATTGGGTTTGGATATACACGGGAGAGTATGGTGGAAAGGCCGGGAGAGATCAGTTTAAGGGGAGGAATTCTCGATGTATATCCTTTCCCGGGTGACAAACCTTATCGAATGGAATTTATTGGAGATGAGATAGAATCTATTCGGACATTCGATGTCGCCACGCAACTCTCGACCGGATCAGGAGATGCCCTACATCTGATTCCTGCTCCGCCTGCCTGGACTGATCGATCCGAATCTCTTTTCCCCTATTTCTCGGATGACCTTCTCGTTTTTTGGGAAGATCCCGAGTTGTTAAAAAATGACTTAAACATCAGGCATAGCGACGGTTGCAATCGCCCTCTCCAATCCATAGATTGGGAGACTCTTTTCCAAAGAAATCAATCGATAATATACTATTCTTTATCCTCTCCCAAAGACGTAATAGACTTTGGAGGTAAAAACAATCGTCACCCAGGTAATACTGCAGCTGAAATTAGAGAAAATCTGGCATCCCTATGCGACACGTACCGTGAAGTGTATCTCATATGCGACAGGGCGGGCCAAATAGGCAGAGTCATGGATTTCTTGGATTTGGATGAAGAACCCATCTCTGCCCTAAAAATTCATGTCGTTCCTTTGGGGGCGGGTTTCGACCTCCCCATTTCAGGATTGGCTGTCTATACCGAGAACGAGCTCTTTAGGCGACCACCACGACGGCGGAGGTTGAAGAATATACATCTCGGCGTACCCATTCGGGAACTTTCGGAGTTAAAGCGGGGAGATTTTATCGTTCATATCGATCATGGCATTGGAAAGTATCTGGGACTGGAAAAGATAACCGTTAAGGACAATGAAAGGGAATGTCTCTCAATCCTATATCGGGATGGTGATAAACTTTTCGTTCCCATGGATAAAATGGAACGCGTGCAGAAATATTCGGGGCGGGATGGTATCCAGCCCAGCTTAAATAAGTTGGGGAGTAGTCAATGGGAACGCATCAAGGCTAAAACAAAACAATCCATTAAAAAAATAGCTGGTGAACTGATTGCACTTTATTCGGCCAGAAGTGCCCTGCCAGGATATCCGTTTTCCCAGGATACACCATGGCAGAAAGAGTTAGAGGCAAGCTTTGAATATGATGAGACACCGGATCAGGCTAAAGCTGTAGACAATGTGAAAAGAGATATGGAAAAACCTTATCCTATGGATCGTCTTGTCTGCGGTGATGTGGGATATGGAAAAACCGAAGTGGCCATCCGTGCTGCGTTCAAGGTCGTAACAGAGGGAAAACAGGTGGCGATTTTGGTACCAACAACCATTCTGGCACAACAGCACAATCGGACTTTTCAAGAACGATTATCCAGATTTCCTGTTAATATAGAGATGCTCTCCCGGTTCCGAAGCCGACAAGAGCAGAAATCGATAGTGGAAAAATTGAAGAAAGGCAGCGTGGATATCGTTATTGGGACACACCGCCTGCTTTCCAGGGACATTGGATTTAAAGATTTGGGATTACTCATTATCGATGAAGAGCAACGTTTTGGTGTCCGTCATAAAGATCGATTAAAAGCGTTCAGAAAGACAGTAGATGTACTTGCGCTCTCAGCGACACCAATCCCCAGAACACTCCAATTCTCTCTTTTAGGTATCCGAGATATGTCCTTGATTACGACACCCCCAAGGGATCGTCTATCTATAATAACAGAAGTCATGCATTTTGAAGAAGAGCGTGTTGCTGAGGCGATAGAGCGGGAGATGGCCCGGGGGGGACAAATTTTCTTTGTACATAATCGCATTCATTCCATCTATGCAGTGGCACGAATGATCCGTAGATTGGTACCCGGGATAAGACTCGCTATAGCACATGGTCGAATGGATGAGGGTGATTTAGAGCGTGTCATGCTTGAATTTACAGAAGGGAAATATGATTGTCTCGTGGCCACAATGATCATCGAATCGGGTCTTGACATGCCGAACGTGAACACACTCATTGTTCATCGAGCCGATCGATTGGGATTGGCACAACTCTACCAACTGAGAGGGCGCGTGGGGCGTTCAGAAAAACGGGCATATGCATATCTTCTGACGCCGCCATTTAACCTTCTCACCCACGAAGCTGTGAAACGACTTCGTACGATTGAAGAATTTACTGAACTGGGTTCCGGATTTCAGATTGCAATACGGGATTTAGAGATTAGAGGGGCCGGGAATTTATTGGGTGTTCAGCAGAGTGGATACATGGATGCTGTAGGATTTGATCTATACAAAAAACTCGTAAATGAAGCCATTCATGAATTGAAATCCGAGGAGGCTGGATCCGATACGATATCACAGTCGAACCGGGAATGCCGTATTGATATGGAGATCTCTGCCTTTTTTCCGGATTCATATGTTGCAGACGAGAGCACACGCGTTAATCTATACCGACGGTTATCGGCAATGCAGCAATTATCGGAAGTCGATGAATTCCGTATGGAACTGAGTGATCGTTTTGGTCAGCCTCCCATCGAGGCGGATAATCTTATCCAGGTGGCACAGTTGAGAATTGCAGCCCAAGAAAAGGGAGTGAAACAGATCGTCCAAAAGAATCAGACGATAACTGTCTTTTTTAATGAAACTTGGGTCGATCGTTTTTCTAATTCGGAACTTTTATCAAACCGCCTTCGTTCAATGATCGATTCATCCCCGATACCCATTCGTTTTCTTCAGGACAAGGAGTTTGGACTTCGAGTGACCACAGAGAATCAAGAACCATTCGATTGTATTAAAAAGTTGTTGCAAAGTTGGGGTTGATTCTTTATATTTTTGTGAAATTATAATATTAGGGTACGGAGGTTTTATGAAATTTCGTTTTGCGGCACTGTGTGGATTGAATATTTTATTCCTTTTGATACTTGTTGCCGGATGTTCCAAAAGGGAACAAATTGTCGCTCAAATAGGAAGAACGGATGTGATTACCCTCGGGGAATTGAGGGAAGACTTTCTGAAGATGAAAGCGAAACAAAGTTTACAATCGGATGATCTACCCGAACTAAAGAAACGGCTGGATCAATTGATAGACCAACGCGTAAAAACCGTTACGGCTTATGACTACGGCGTAGATAGAGACTCAACAGTATTGGTAAAAATAGAGCCCATTCGAAAGCAACAGTTGATTAACAGATTGTATGAAACGGAAATCGTCGATCAAGTTTTGAAAGAATCGCATATTCGGGAAAATTATGCCCAGACAGGAAAAGAAG
>CAZYTI010000347.1:0-5406 GCA_964650065.1 uncultured bacterium | reverse complement strand
GATTAAGAATTAAAAATTAAGAATTAAAAATTAAAAAATTGAACATTGATAAAGAATCAGGATTGTTATTTAAATAACAGGTATCATGAGTGTAACGACCGAATTTTTTCAGATGGTGAGGGGGATGGGGAAAGGGGAGTATTTCGATTTTGTAAGGACAAATCGAATCGGGAATGAAGTTCCCGTATTCACATATCATCATGTAGAGGAGGCTTCTTTCGAGGCCCAGCTCCAGCATCTCCGGCGGAATGGATACGAAACTCTCGATTCGGAGCTTATGGAAGCATCCCTGGATACCGGTGAAGCATTACCGGAAAAATCGGTTTTGCTGACATTCGATGACGGCCTTGAGGATCTCTTTACGGTGGCCTATCCTCTGCTTCGTACTTATGGTATGCGATGCATTGCTTTTATTGCTCCGTTTTGGATCGGTGAAACGGGTGTCGTAGAGTGGCCTCAGATCTTAGAGATGCACGACAGTGGTGTGGTTGATTTCCAGGCTCATTCCTATTCTCATGGCCGGATTCCCGTTTCGTCCGAAATCGTGGATTTCTTTCACCCCAAGCATCCATATCATCAGAAATGGGAAGTCATTCAGAAAAATCATGATGGTGAATCCTTCACGCACAATCTACCCGAGTGGGGGATGCCCATCTATTCGTCTGCTTCGTGTCTATCTGGTCGAGAACGGTATATGAGTGACGCTTCTGCGGAATCCCGGTGTATAGAATATGTGTTGAAAAACGGCGGAGAAGATTTTTTTCTCGATTCCCAATGGCGGCGTAAGCTTTATTTTTTTTGGCAAAGACAGAAAACGGTCATAAAACAGGATTATGAAACAATGGATGAACAGATTAACCGAATTCGGAGAGAAGTTAATCTGCCAAAAAAAATAATAGAAGAGAGGTTGCCCGGGAAAAAGGTGATTTCTTTTGCCTATCCCTACCATGAACGGGGAGAAATCACCGATGGATTGTTACAGGAACAGGGTTACCGGTGGGTGTTCGGCGGACTATCCGGCACGTCCTGTTTCGGTTCGAACAATTGGAAATTTCGATGTTTCAAGAGGGTGAGCGGCGATTTTGTTCTGAGGCTGCCAGGAGCAGGAAGGATTTCACTCCTACAGCTGATTTTGGCAAAAGGGGTGAGAAGGCTGAGGGGCGGTTTGGGATATTAAACAAGCAAAGGGAAGGTATTGGAGACAAAAAAATACAATATTGTCAGGAATCTGTTTTATTCCAGCATTTCGGTATTTACGACGTTTTTTCTGTTTATTCTCATGACTTTTATGGGACGGCACCTGGGATCGGAGAAATACGGCATATTTATGCTTGGGCTGCATGTGGCCACCATATTTGAGATGTTTACCGATTTTGGACTTCGGGATATCAGTGTGCGCAATGTGTCCCAGAATAAGGCGTATACCGAGAAGTATATTGGAAATTTACTGGTCTGGAAGATCCTGCTCTCCTGCGCTGTTTTTGTCGTGTTATTGGGTGTCGTCAATGTATTGGGTTATGATGCGAGGACGAAGTTGATTATCTACATTCTGGCACCCTCTGCATTTTTAAAGAATCTAAAATACACCATGCGTATTTTTTTCCAGGTTCACGATCAGTTTCATTGGGATACTCTGCTGGTCTTTGTGGAGAGGGCGTGCCTTTTGGGTGTGGGTTTGGCTGTGCTATTCAAATGGCAGGCCGTGCTCCCCATCGCCATTTGTTTTACTTCAATCAGACTCCTGGATTTCCTAATCACACTTGTGGTGTTGGGATGGAAAATATCGGTGATTCGACCGCAACTCGATTTCCGTTTCATGAAAAAATTACAGATTGAGGCCTTTCCCCTGGGTTTGTTTTTTGTAATTTTAACAATATATGCTTACATTGATACGGTCATGCTCTCTTTGATGCGCAATATGACTGAAGTGGGAATGTATAATTCGGCTTTCAAGATTTATGAGGGCGTCACCATTCTACCCACGATTTTTTGGTTGGTCATTTTACCAAGACTGTCTGAACTATTCAACACCAATCGGGAGCATCATCAGAGGCTGGCCATTCGTTCGATCAAGTATATGTTTGTCATTGGAATACCGGTCTTAATCGGAGGTGTCCTGTTTTCCGAATCTCTCATTAAACTGTTTTTCCAGAGTGAATATGTCCCGGCCATCCTGGCCTTGAAAATATTGTTCATCGGGATCGTTTTTCAGTATGCCAACTGGATGTTGAATGCCACGCTGATTTCCATGAGCCGGCAGAAGATCATTCTCATCCTGGGCAGCATTGGATTGGTATTCAAGATTTTGTTGAATGTGGTACTCATTACCCAGTATGGGTACAACGGCTCTGCTGCGGCCACTGTTTTGGGTGAATTTGTCATATTTGTCTGTGCCTTCGTGTATATTTATAAAATTTTTATGGGCATGCCCGTCTATTCGACGATTCTGAAGCCCGTGATTGCCGGGGGTGTTTCCTGTTTGGTATTTATGGTTCTCAATGGCTTACCCCTCATATTAACGGCCTGTCTGGTGGGACTTGTTTATTGTTCAGTACTCTTTTTACTGCGGACGTTCGATAAGCACGAGTTGAATGCTTTTGTAGAGAACGTATTTTCAACGAAAGGGCGCCCAGCTGGATAAAAATTGGGAAGGGAATGACCACGTTTGATGAAAAAGTCGCTGTTGTTGTTTTGAACTGGAATCGTAAGGACATGCTTCTGGATTGCCTTAACCACATCAGAAAGCTCAATTATTCGGTGTACCAAACCATTGTCGTGGATAATGCTTCTACAGATGGTTCGGTGGAGGCGGTGAGGGCGAATTTTCCGGATGTGGATCTCATTGTGAACAAGACGAACCTGGGTGCTATTGAAGGGAAAAATACCGGCCTTCGGAAAGCCCTGAAATCTCCGGTGGAGTATGTCTATATGGTTGATAATGATATCGTCGTAGATTCCGAATCGTTGGGAGAGTTGGTTCACGTTGCAGAAAATGACAGTACCGTCGGACTCGTGGGTACCATCATGTACGATCATAGCAAACCGGATACGATTTTGTCGGCCGGGGGGATCATCGATTTTACTCAAAATGTGAGTCGAGGGAGAGGGGTGAATAGGAAGGATAGAGGACAATTCAATCGTGTCGAAGACGTCGATTTTCTCTGGGGAGGGGCCCTGTTGGCGAGGCGGATAGTCCTGGAAGAAGTGGGACTTTTCGATCCGGGATACATCGGATACTGGTTCGAGGACACCGACTTAAGCATGCGGGTCAAAAAGGCCGGATATAAAATCCTGTTTTGTCCCTATGCGAAGATATGGCACAAGCCCCATGCGACCGTTGAGGAGTTCTCCTATCGTAAAAAATACCTGGCCACCCGGAATGCGATTCGATTCATGAAAAAGTATGCGACCCCCATGAACTGGGTGAAGTATAGTATTTTTGCCGTGGGTGGGATCCCGTATGCCTTTTTCAGGGATTTGATTTTACACGGAAGCGGCATGGGGGCCATTGGCAAGGCCCGGGGATTTATCGAAGGATTGCTCCAGAAAGAGGACGCTGCGAAAAGTTTATTAAACGAGGAACAGGCGAAGAGCGAGGCGTGTTCATGAGGGCTATCTATATGAGAACCGTTTTTTGGACATTTATTGTTTTGAGTCTTAATATTGTTCATGGCCAGGACCGTAATGAGAAGGTTACAGATAGAATCAAACCGGTGGCCCTCAGCCCTCGAATTGTTGTTCCGTCGGCATTGTCCTATTCTGCCTCTTTCGAAGGCACGCACAGTTATGAACGCGTCGGTTATAGTTTGTCCGGAGTGGGCGATGTCAATGGGGATGGGTACGATGATTTTGTCATTGGGAATACACATACGAATCTCACACATCCCCTTCCGGATAAGGGAGATGCGGGTAGTGTGCATTTGATCCTGGGTCGGTCCTCGGGATTTCAGATGGGCATGAGCCTGGAAGATGCCGATGCCCGTTTTACAGGCAAGAACAAAGATGATGCCGTGGGGTTGGATATTGCAAACCGCGGGGATGTGAATGGGGATGGATTAAACGACATCCTCATCGGCGCACCTGGAAAATTAACAGAACTGGATAATCATGGTCGTGCTTTTTTGGTTTTCGGAAAAACCGCAGCCGACTGGGGATATGACTTTGTACTGGAAGACCAGGCCGATGCCTCGTTTGTCGGTGAAGCCACTGCTTATATAACGGGTCAATCGGTGGATATCATCGGTGATCTCAATAACGATGGATATGACGAGTTCCTCATCGGTGCACCCCTGGCCGATGATGCAGGCCTGGACCGGGGAAAGGTGTATCTCTTTCGCGGCAGGACCCAGGGCTGGCAGCGTAATATTTCGGTCGCCGATGCAGACGCAATCTTTCATGGAGACGTGGATTACGGGCAGGCCGGTCACCGGACCAAGGGCGTAGGCGACGTGAACGGCGACGGAATTCCGGATTTTGCCGTCGGAAATAAAAACCTGATGGGGACGGGAGGACAGGTGTTTTTGATCTTCGGACGGTCCAACATGGATTGGGGTACGTCATTCCAGTTGAGTGACGCCGATGTCATCATCACGGGAGAGGATCCCAATACGCCGGGGTGGGCCGGTTGGCAGATTGCCCCTGCCGGCGATGTGAACGGTGATGATCTGGATGATTTGCTGATCGGTGATCGCTGGTACAGCACCTATCAGGGGAAGGTGGGTTTGTTCTTCGGAAAAAGGTCGGGGTGGAGTGACATGAGCATGGCTCAGGCGGATGTGACGTATCTGGGAGTGACGACCTATAATGAGGCGGGTCATGGTCTGGGCGGCAATTTTGATTTGGACAATGACGGATTGTCCGATTTCCTGATCGGTGCGCCGTATAATGGCACCAATGGTGAGGAGGCGGGTGAAGCCTATCTGGTGATGGGTAAGCGGGACGGCTGGCAGAGTACGGTCAATCTGATGAATGTCGATGATAATTTTCGCGGAGCAGGAGAAGAAGAATTGACCGGTTTTGCCGTGAGTTCGGCTGGTGATGTCAATCGTGACGGTGCTGACGATTTTATTGTCTCCGCGCCTTATAATGACGATGCCGGTTATCAGAATTTCGGTAAGATATTTCTATTTTTAGGGCATACGGAATACGCTTCCGTCCAGGGCATTGTGGAATATCACAGAGGACCATTCGTATCCAATGTGGCCATGCGGGTCGATGGTATTCCGTGGGAGTATACTGATGAATCGGGCTCTTATTCCTTCAACTTACCCATTGGATCAGACAAGACAGTAACGCCCTTTAAGACCGAGGGTGAGGGCGTAGGTGCATCAACGGTCTCTTCCTACGATGCCGCGTTGACGGCTCAGTATGTGGTGGGGCTGGAAGACTTTTCTTCTTTCCAAAGCC
>CAZYTI010000346.1:0-5423 GCA_964650065.1 uncultured bacterium | reverse complement strand
AACTATAGCGATTAAAAAATGTCTTGACTTTTAACTAAAAAACTTTGTGGCATAAAAATTTCTCAGGTTCATAAATTCAACGAATGAAAGATATCTTATAAAGGAATAAAATAATAAATTTTCCTAAAACTCAAAGCGATTTTTTTATATCACGGCCCAAATTAAAAAAGGCAGAAAATACTTAATTTATTTCCTATCCTTTAATGTATGATTATTCTGTACTTCATTCTCCAATCTTTTCCTATGGATATTTCTGAATCTTAAAGACCTTAGGACTGTAATGTCCGTCAGGCAGCACTGTCGGAAACTTATAACGGGGATCTGTTAGCAGCGTATAAATATGCAGATCATTGATTTTTACCTTTTCAGCCGTATTTAATCCCCATTCATTTTCAATTTGTTCCAAGCGTCCGGGGAAATCCTGTGCACCTAATATCGATGTTAAGGCCCAGTATACATATTCTGCAATTTGACAGCCATAACCACACGTCTCATCATAATAGGTAAACCAGGCATCCTCAGGATACCGTTCCGGAACTTCTATAAAATGTCCACCCCTCGCCCTATCCATCACTTTTGCTACCTCCGTACCGCTCTTAACACCGAACACTTCAGGGTAAGCATTTGCATAACCAACATCTGTGATAGGATGCAATATTTCTTCCCATGCACTATCGAATATGCCTTGTGAAACCGCATCCGGACGCGTCTCTACGTCGAAATGACTTTTAAAAGGGCTGGGACCGGCCGGAAGTAAATCCGGCTCATTCTTCTCATTGATTGACCTTAATTCATCCTCGTCCCATGCCATAATCAACATCACTTTTCTACTTACCAGAGCCTCTACGACCTTTGGATTGTCTGGAATACCATCTTCATTATTATCAATATATTCTGCCATCACATTGGCAGCATGAAGCATTTTATCGTCAGGAGTCGTTTCCGTGGCAACGATTTGAATACCAAATACGTCTATCTTTTTGGTAAAACCGACTAATTTTGAATTCTTTGTGCCGCAGACAGCAATTATGAAGACTGAAAGAATATACAATATGGTGAATACATGTCTCATAGTGACTCCTTGTTTAAAATGAATTAAAGTCATTTTATGAATTTCAATAACCACTTGTTTTGCTAACCCGGATTATTCATGACTACATGCCTCAAAGACTCCAAGGCTCTAAGTAACAAATAGATAAAGATTTTTGGTTTTTCACTCTGTTCAATGGTTATTTTTTTAACTCCAGACTCTTATTTAAGGTTTTTTATTACTTTGTGTCTTCGAGACTTTGTGGCTTATGAATTTTTCAGGCTAGTTACCATATTTCAAGATTCTTAACAATCATATCAAATCATACTGATTCTCTTAATTTACCAGTTACGTGTCACCAGTCACCAGTCACCAGTTACCAGTCACCAGTCACCAGTTACCAGTCACCAGTAACCAGTAACTAGAATTCATCAGTTTTCCGCTATTGCTTATCATACCAATGATCTTTAAGAATAAGCGCTTTTTCTGTCAGCACTTCTTTCCCTGTTGACAGTTTTACGGTGTATTCACCGGGCCGGACACGCTTGAGCACATACTCCCGTCCCCTCGTCCCTGGCCCCCGGGCAACTCTCGTCCGCAGGGAAAGTCCGGTCTTGCCTACCTCTTCGTCAGGATCACCATAGAAGTCAACCGTATCATAGTAATCGAAAAACGGCTCCGACTCCCCTTGGACAACCGCCTTGTCGTAACGAACAATTTCTTCCGGTGTTCGTCTCCGACCGCGTTTCGTCATGCCCCACACCACAAGATTCAGCCCTGCGTTTCCAGGACCCTTGAGTTCGTTAATGAGCACGGAGCCATCATGAATCGCTATGGATACGCCGCGTGGCAATTGATGCTTCAAATGATAATGAATGACCACACCATGTTGTTCATTTTCTCCTGCAAAGTTTTGTGCACCAACCGTTTTCTGACTCGGCATCACCCACTGCACTTTCGGTTCGATGCCGAAAAGAGTTACATCCCTGGTAAAAACCTCCGGAGTCAATTCCTGTAGCGGAGAAATATCGGTGATAAAAAAACCCCTGCCATGAGTGCCGACCACGAGATCGTTTTCCCTCGGGTGGATGACGAGGTCCTTTACCCCAACAGTCGGCATGTTGTTCTTCATCTTCGCCCATAGGTTCCCACGGTCAATGGATACATACACGGCTTTTTCCGTCCCGATAAAAAGCAGATCGGGATTTTTGTGGTCTTCCCTGATGACATTGACCGGTTCATCGGGAGGGAGGCCGCCGGTGATGGAACTCCAGGTCAGTCCAAAGTCGGTCGTCTTAAACACAAAGGCTCTGAAATCATCCCTGCGCCGCCCTGTGAATGTGACATAGGCGCTTCCGGAATCATGATGAGAAGCAACCACACGGCTGACCCAGTAGCCTGGATTGCCGGGAATGCGGTCATTCAATTTCGTCCACTTCTTACCCCCATCTCTCGTCAACTGAACATTTCCGTCATCGGTCCCGACCCAGATCACGCCCTGCTGCACGGGCGATTCATCTAATGTCGTAATCGTGCAGTATGCCAGGGGGCCGACCTTTCGGAGCTCGGGGTTATTCGTCGTCAGATCGGGACTTATTTTTTCCCATTTTTCACCGAGGTAGGGCGACCGTAGTACCATGTTGGCCCCGTGGTAAATGATGTTGCTGTTGTGCGGAGAAATGAGAATCGGAGCACTGAAATTGAACCGAATACCAGGATCATTTCGATAACGGATACGCGTTCGTCTACCGGTCTTCATGTCGATTCTTGATAGGCCCCCATTTTGCGACTCGGCATACAACCAGCGGTTGGTTGTCGGATCCACCTGGCAATAGTATCCGTCTCCTCCTAACATGTGTTCCCAGTCCTCGAATCGAATGGGAAATCGACCCTTCTTCGTGCTCGGCCCCTTCCAGCTTCCGAAATCCTGCATTCCTCCATAAACGTTATAGGGATACGCCATGTCGACACCGATCTCATAGATCTGGGCTAACGGCAGCACGTCGGGATGATACCAGTTTTTTCCGCCGTCATAAGTCACTGCCATACCGTAATCATAGCCCAGGAGCATATGTTTGCTGTCCTGAGGATCGATCCAAAACGCATGGTTATCGCCTCCGTATTCGAATGCACGGCTCCAAGTGTGTCCTCCATCAACAGAGTGGATAACACCGAAACTCAAGACAAACACATGGTCTTCATCATTCGGATCAACCCTGATCTGACCAAAGTAAGATCCCCCGGTCACGGGTCCGGAACTGACCTGTCGCCAGGAAGAACCCCCATCATCGGTACGGTAAACATAGTTTTTGTACCGCCCATTGGCATCCCTGTCTTCGAGGATACAGGCATAAAGGATATGCGGATTCTGAGGAGAGAGGGCCAGGCCGATCCGGCCGACAGCGCCCATGGGCAGCCCGCCACCGAGTTTTTTCCACGAATCCCCCCCGTCGCTTGTCTTATAGATTCCGCTTCCGGGACCGCCTTCGAAAAACATCCACGGTTTTGCCGACCTGTCGTAACTCGCAGCGTAGAGTGTGTTGGGTTCTCTGGGATCCAAAACGAGGTCCACGAGGCTGATGTGTCTCCCTCCATGGGTTATTTCGAGGGATTTCTCCCACGTTTTCCCACCATCGGTCGTTTTAAATACACCGCGTTCGGCATTGTCGGAGTAGAGGTGACCGAGGGCTGCAACATACACATGATCCGGATCCCTAGGATGGATGACAATTCGACCGATCTGATGCGAGTCGTTGAGTCCCATATTCTGCCAAGAAGTGCCACCGTCCATGGACTTATACACGCCATCACCCCAGTAGGTCGCATACGGATCGGTGGTACTGTTATTTGGCTCACCCGTCCCGACCCATAAGAAGGCCGGATCGGATGGCGCAACCGCAATGTCGCCAATAGCGATCACATTCTCATCATCAAAAACAGGAACGAATGTGGTGCCATTATTTTCGGTCTTCCAGAGCCCCCCATTTGCCGATGCCACATAAAAAGTGTAGGGTAACTTTTTCCCATCGGGCACGGCAAAATCAACGATTCTTCCTCCTTGACGGGTCGGTCCAATCTCACGGTAGTGAAAATGCTTCACCATGTCTGAGAGTGGCTGTCCGGATATGTGCGTTACCCCAGGAACCGTGAAGAAAAAGACCGAGACAATGAGACTAAAATGATCCAACCGGTTTTTCATATTCAAAACACATCTCCTTATTATATTATCCACTGAATGGAACCATTGAGATGGGTATCATCTTACATCAGCCGCCCTATCATCCAGCCGGATGTATTGTGAAAATTGGCCACTGCACTCCCCGGTGGAACGAGATTATCGCAGGCTTCCCGCAACGAATCGTCCAGGGTCATTTCCATGACGGGAATCAAGTCTTCGAGATGCTCCACCGACTGAGGACCAATCAACGGTGCGGTTACACCCGGCTGGTCCTTGCTCCATAGAACCCCCAATTGAGCAGGGGTGAGACCGGCCTCTTTTGCCAATTTTACAAATTGATTCCCTACCTCAATGCCTTTTGCCGACACACGATCCGCATAAAACGAACCCCGTGCCGCCGCCCGTGAGCCTGCCGGATATTCGTCATCTTTGCTGTAAACCCCTAACAACATGCCATGCGCAAGAGGCGACCAGGCGAGTATTCCAAGCCCATTCTCCTGTGCCAATGGAATCAATTCATTCTCGATACGGCGATCGAGTAAATTGTAGGGAGACTCTTCAGCCACAAAACGAGCATAATTCTTCATTTCACTCAGCATAATGGCTTTCATGATGACCCATGGCGGAAAAGTCGAACAGCCGGCGTACCGCACCTTTCCCTGCCGGACGAGATCGGTTAAAGCACCCAGGGTTTCCTCGATGTGGTACTCCGGATAAAAACGGTGAATCTGGAAGATATCGATATAGTCGGTCTTAAGATCTTGGAGGGAAAGTTCGCATGCCCTGATGATGTTCAGGCGGGAGTTGCCCTGTAAATTCGGAGCAAGTTGAGGTGTATATTCGTCTAATGAAACACCAATTTTACGTGGTGCATGATCCACTTTCGTCGAAATAAGCACCCGATGCCGGAGCTTGTTTTCCTTGAGTGTCTTGCCGATTATTTTTTCACTCGTCCCACCGGCATATAAATTCCCGGTATCGATTAGATTAATACCGGCATCTAATCCTCTAATAATAATCTGCGCCGCCACATCCGGTGGCGTGGCATCACCGAAATCGTCCGATCCCAGACAGACAGGAGAAACCTTAACACCAGTGCGACCTAAAAGTCGATATTCCATGAATTACCTCCTAGTTTTAATAACTTTATTGTTAACCTTAAAAATTCTTATGCCACAAAGTTTTTTAGTTAAAAGTCAAGACATTTTTTAATCG
>CAZYTI010000345.1:0-5426 GCA_964650065.1 uncultured bacterium | reverse complement strand
CAGTTGAAAATTTTCAACCGTAGTAGATGATTCGACAAAGATATGATAGGATTCGATGGCCTCACGGATGGCCAGATCCTTACAAGTTTGACGGGCTTCCACCAAACTCTCCAAATCTCCATAAGTATAGGAATATGTCCCTTTTATCACATCCTGTGAAAATGAAATAGACCCCATAAAGCAGAGTATCAATATACATCGTTTTATGATCATGACCTTCCCTCCATACAAGGTTTCCACGGATGTTTCAGGTATTTTCAATGATAAATATAATACTCGAGGATAAATAGTTCAATCATTTTCTTGACATTCCATTACGGCATTGATTTCGGATCGTATTCAGTGTTGTATCTACTCACCGCGAAAAACAATTTGTACTTCTTTTACGTCCCATAATGGCTCAATACGTTCTATGATCTCGTTTTTTATATTATTGGCAAACTGGTGTGCTTGCGGCAATTCCACATATACCATGACAACACCATCATTGACTATCACTTCCTGAACCAGTTTCGTTTTAACCACATCCAGTCCCGCCAGAGGATTGATGACCCGCGATAGCCGTTTTAAAACGACCTTTTCGTCCGTGACAACTTTTTCCTTGAGAAGTCCATGTTGATGTTCGTAGTTTTCGATGGCCGTTCGGAGCGCATCTACAGCCAGAACGGCACAATGGACTTTGACTGCGGGAAGCCCTCCCAGTGCTTCGGCAGCCGATTTCCAGTTGAGTTTTTTGGCATCCTCAAGCTTTTTCCCAATGGCCAAATCCGTAATAATAGAACCGGTGGCGATATTTGAGGCACATCCATACGATTCGAACTTGATGTCATCGATGACTTTGTTTTTCTCATCCACCTTGAGATACAATTTTACCATATCTCCACATGCCGGACTTCCTTCGGTGGCAACAGCGTCCGGGTCTTTCAATTGCCCCACGTTATGAGGATGTCTAAAGTGTTCCAACACTTTTTTGGTATACGGGAATGACATGATATGATTACTCCTTTGACTTTAATGGACTTATTTTTCTCAAAGATTCAACCACTTCCCTGCAGCTTTCAACGACATAATCGATCTCTTCATGCTTGTTGAATCGACTTAGGGTAAAACGAATGGACCCGTGAGCTCGCTCATGGGAGTATCCCATGGCCATCATCACATAACTCGGTTCAAGAGACCGGGAAAAACATGCCGATCCCGTGATCACGGCTATGCCTTTCATATCCAAATGGAGTACAACGGATTCCCCCTCGATCAGATCGAACGATACATTCACATTTCCTGGAAGTCGCTTCTCCGGATCCAACGGCCCGTTAATGACGACACCCTGTATTGCGCCTTTTAATCCATCGATGAGACGCTTCTGATATTGACGAATTTGCCCGATGTGATCCGTATGCATCATTTCCACGGCTTTACCAAATCCGACAATACCAGCCACATTCTCTGTTCCTGGCCGTTTATCAAACTCACTGTATCCGCCATGAAAAACCTTATGAAGTTTCGCTCCTTTTCGAACGTACAGAGCTCCCATGCCTTTGGGCCCGTGGATCTTATGTGCCGACAGGGTGACGAGATCCACTTTGACACGATCGACATCCAGATCCAATTGGGTAAAACTCAATGCACTGTCCGTATGGAAGAGAACGCCCCTGTCCCGGCATATCTCACCAATCGCCTCAATGGGTTGAATGGTACCGACTTCCTGATTTCCCTGTTGTACGCTGACCAGAAAAGTCTTATCTGTAATACTATCCTTCAACTGATCGAGATCGATAAATCCTTCCGGATTCACATCCAAAACAGTCAGTTTATAGCCCTCTTTTTCGAGCCACTGGCAGGTATGCAACACGGTATTATGTTCGACGCCAGAACATATCAGGTGATCTTTTTCACCCCGGTTGGCCAGAGCCGTTCCTTTGATTGCCAGATTATTCGCCTCAGTACCACCCGAAGTAAAAACGATTTCTTCTGCTGAACCATTCAACCGCTCAGCAACGATCTCCCTGGCTTTATCCAGGCCCTCCCTGGCTTCCAGGCCCGGAGTATGACTAAATTCAGAAGAAGCCACAGCATATATATCGGTCATATACGGCGACATGACATTCACAACCTCAGGATCGGTCCGCGTCGTGGCAGCATTATCCAGATAGATTCTCTTTTGTTCCATTTCTCCACTCGTTATTTTTCAAACAGATTTACAGGCACTCCGGTTCATAATACGCTCTGGGGTGTAGGCAGGACGGACACTCCTCTGGGGGTTCGGTCCCTGTATAAATATATCCGCACTTGATACACCGCCATCTAATTTCATTCTCCCGCTTGTACACAGTACCATTTTCAACCATATCCAATAATTTCTGGTATCTCTCTCTATGTTCCTTCTCGACTCGGGCGATTTGAGTGAACAATCTCTCGGCCTCCTGGTTTCCCTCGGCCTTCGCATCCTCAGCAAAGGTGGGATACATTTGAGTGGTTTCGTAATTCTCGCCAGCAATCGCTTCCTTCAGGTTCGCAACGGTATCACCGATCCCGTTCAGCATTTTAAATTCATCTTTGGCATGCTGCATTTCGTTATCGGCCGTCTCTTCAAAAATTTTTGCAATATGATGGTAGCCTTCTTTTCGGGCAATTTTAGCAAAGTACGTATATTTGTTCCTTGCCTGAGACTCTCCTGAAAAAGCAGCCTTCAAGTTCTCTTCGGTCTTGCTCATTTTGACCTCCTTTGTGAATTATCCATTTTTTTATTTTTAAATTTCACCATTTGTAGACACTGATTAAACACCCAGCTCAGCCTTGAGTTGAAGTATTCGCCGGATATGGTCCCGTTCCTCCTCGATAATACGATGAATGACCGGATGATCTTTATCCTGCGTTACATGCAATAATTCGTTAAAATAAAGGATCGCATCTTTCTCCAGACTGAACGCGATTCGAATGGCCACTTCCGGCTGACCGACGTCCTTTTTCATGGAATGACCTTCATCTTCAGATGGAAATATTTTATTGTCGATAAGAGACCTGAAATAGAGTACCATTTCCGTGTCATCATAAGGGCTTTCAGGCGGCCGGGCTTCCAAATCTTGAAGCATCGTTCTGAAAACCTTTTCATGCCTGACTTCTTCATCGGCCAGAAACTGAAAGATCCCCTTTGTCTTCTCATCCCCTACTGCCGCGACCACGCTGTCATAGAACGCTTTTCCCTTTATTTCGATCTCGACAGCCATTTGAAGCACTTCGCTCCCCGCGTAAATCTGTCCCATAGAACTACACTCCTCTCGTTATTTCTTTCCTTAACGCGTTTAGTCTTCCTTATACACCACATCATCGTATTCTTGTTCAAAACGATTTTTATGTTTCAACTCTTCCTGGGCCAGGATTTGAAAAAGCTTTGTGATACTTGGATCATCCGTATCGGCGGACAGGGAAGTATAGAGCCGATAGGCCGAATCCTCCCTTTGCATGGCGAGTTCAAGGACTTCTTTATAACTCATGCTGGGATCAAATTCGGTCGCCACAATATAATCGGCAATTTTCAGATTGGGAATCTTTTTTAATCTCATTGTCTCGACCTGTCCGGGTTTAAAATTTTCCAACATTCGGACGTGTTTTTTTTCCTCCTCTGCCATTTCCAAAAAAGCCTCCTTCATGGCGTTATATCTCGCCAAACCGGCACATTCCTGGTAAAATTCAACAGCTTCTTTTTCTCTCTCAAGGGCAAATTCGACAACTGCTTTGAATTCATTGAGTTCCATGACCGTCTCCTTTTATGCTCGTATTTTTTCTAATGGGTATAAAATCCAGTGAAATTGAATTAACACAATGGCGTACGTTCTTTCTGGTGAAACCTTCTCCCTGAAAAACGTGACCCAAATGGGCATTACACCGGTTACACACAATTTCCGTTCGCATACCATACGGGTCGGAAATATGCTTCACGGCATCTGAAATTTCTTCATCGAAACTCGGCCATCCACAATCCGAATCAAACTTAGTTTTGGATTCGTACAGGGGGGCCCGGCATCGCTTGCATACGTAAATGCCAACAGCGTCATGCTTGTAATACTTTCCCGAAAATGGCATTTCAGTGCCTTTGTGAACGATGACCCGTTCCTCTTCCGCTGTCATTTTTTTGTACTTTTTTTCTTTGTTCTGTGCCATACCTGCTGTCAGAAAAATAACATTCAAGAAGAACAAACTTGTAATGTAAGACCTTTTATTCTTTCCAACCATGACGATTTACCGATCCATAAATCAAGATACTAACTCAATAACCACAGACTGCAAGCCATGACCAGCATACCGCTGATGACACCCACAATAGGTGTGTGCTCCGTATCATAAGACTTGGCCACCGGTATCAATTCATCAATGGAGATGGCTATCATGATGCCCGCCACGAATGAGAGTACCCATCCGAGAACGGCCTCTGACATGAAAGGCAATAAGATAAGTCCTGCCAGGCCTGCACCGATAGGTTCACTCACTCCCGAAAGAAAGGACCATAAAAACGCCTTGCGACGACTTCCCGTCGCTGCATAGACGGGAGCGGAGATGGCCAATCCTTCAGGAATGTTATGAATGGCGATTGCCACAGCAATGGCGATTCCCAGATGAATATCTTCAATGGCACTCATAAACGTCGCCATGCCTTCCGGCAGATTGTGTATCCCAATACCCAGGGCAACCAGGACGCCGGTCCGCATCAATCTGCTCGTAGAGGGGATCTTACCATGATCTTCCTGCCCGATATAATCATGGGGAACAAGAAAATCGATTAAAAAGAAAACGATCATGCCCAGGAAAAATCCCGTGTGGGCGGCAACAAAACCAATGGTATCGATACCCTCCTGAAGCAGTTCTACAAAAGAGATCAGAATCATCACCCCTGCCGAGAATCCCAGAGTAAATCCCATGAACTTGGGGCCCGGCTTTCGTACGGCCAAACCGATACAACTACCAATGCCTGTTGCCAGGCCCGCCCCTGCTGTAAGCAGGAAGGCCATTCCCAAGTTATAGTTCAAAGGTCGATTCCGGTTTATTGGATTGTATCACAAGTCTTCACACATTCTAATTGGATAAAAATAGAGAATGATCCACTTGTCCCTATAATCTCCAATACACACTTCTGTGCCCTCTTCATCCGGCAAACGAAATTGGATACAGGGATCACCCGATTGTAAAACTTTCATATGACTTCTCCAACTCGGTATTCAACTATTGTAAAAAACTAACCACAGAGCACACAGAGAATTTATTAATATTATTTATGTTACACAATCTCAAAGGCCAAGGCCTCTTCATAAATACTCTCCAGCAATCCTGGGCCTAATTTAGAATGTACTTCTATCCCACATGAAATGATATCACCTGTAATATCTTTATGAGGATATTCATTTTTAGTACACAAAATTTTTCTCTGTGAA
>CAZYTI010000344.1:0-5441 GCA_964650065.1 uncultured bacterium | reverse complement strand
CCCGATGATATTAAATATCAAATCGAATTGATGAAAAGAATGGGCAATTCGCGCGGTCTTGTATATAGTGCGCGCAATCCATCAAGGACTGCTGTGAATCCTTACAGGAATTTGGGATTAGACCGGATAAGTGCGAACTCCTCCCAACAAGTATCCTGGTTGAGATTGACGCAAACTAAATCCGTTCTGATTGATGCCAGGGGTATCATCAGCGAAGGTCATAGGAGTATACGGTTCAGCGGCTTTTGGTACTGGGACAGTCCTGCCGAGTGGCTGCCCGTGGAATATGAACCATCAAAAAACAATCAATAAAGAGGTCACCTTGTTTCCAACGACGAGAAAAATCCTCGTTCTGATATTGATGGTCAGTCTCTGCTTGTCCTTCACCCGATCGTTCTCTCAAGCGAATATCACTCAGATACAGATTGATAAAAATATCAAAAAACGATGGGATCTCGATCTTCTCAAATCCAAATATCCCAAGAAAGCGCCTCAAATAATTAAAATCATCCAGGATAATTTTCCGGATGAGAAGGACTCGTTGATCGTCAGAGGCGATGAGAAAATGATCCGTGAGGACTGGACGGGTGCCAAATTTTGGTATGAGATTTCGCTTTTAGCTGATCCGGATCATCTCCTGGCGAACTATCTGTACGGTATTTGTGAACGTGAAATCGGGAGGAGAAGAATCCTTTTTATGAAGACCAGAGCATGGAAAAAGGCTCAGGAATGCTTTGAACATGTTATCGATGAGGATAGCACATTCGAAGACGTTTTTTTCCAATACGCACTATTGGAACGCTATCGTAAACACTGTTTCAAAGCCCTCAACCTGGCCCAAAGACAGTTGGCCATAGAATATGATGCAAATACCCAAATGGGCATTCTGAATCTTTACGATTTCATGTTGAATAATGAGAAAAATGAAGAAGCAGAAGCCTGGCTGAAATCACAAAATACAAAATACGATGACTATTACTTGGGTGAGCTTTACCGTCGAACCAATCAATTCGAAAAAGCCGATTCCATTTTCCAGACGATTCTTACTGATCCCGGAGATCTGCCCGTTACACCCATTTTTTTCTCTCTCGTCCGCTATTATGTCCTACAAGATGAACCCGAAAAAGCCGAAGCCACCTTCTGGCTGGCCGTGAATAGTATTTCCAACGAATTGGAAGCCCGGTTATTACTGGAAGATTTCATGCCCATAGTCAATGAAAAGGAATATCAATTACTGGTATATGAACTACCGTTGAATTCGATTTCTGAGGCATTGCGCGTGTACTGGCTGGAGCGGGATCCCCTGCCAGCATCTTCGTATAACCGACGATTAATAGAACACTATCGACGGCTCATGTATGCGGAGGAACACTACCGTTACGATGGCTACAGACACCCCATGGCAAAAGCGGATGTGTTGAACGGGTTCAGTTTCCCTGATTGGTACCATGAAAATCAGAAGTTTGACGACCGGGGTTTGATCTATATTCGATATGGGAATCCTGATGACTGGGCAATGGCTGTAACGCAAGATCTCCCACCGAATATATCCTGGCTGTACGAAGCCCGTGGAGAAATACCAAAACTGATATTCCATTTTTGTATTCCCAGTCAAGCCCCATTAGGATATTGGTCACTTTCACCGACCTTGGCTGACAGTCTGGTTGTACAGGATATGCTTACATGGGACACCAAATATCAACGTCTTTATAGTTTTACTTTAAGCGAAGGTGAACGCTGGGCCATATTGGAGGAAATTGTCGCTGAAAGAGTACAAATGGTGAAGGATGGTTTTCGTCATGACCGTCATACGTGGCCCGAGAAGACGAGAGTGCTGGATATGCCACATGTGGCATCGCAATTTCGAAAATCCGATGAAGAAGAACTTCTCCAATTAGCTTATTCGATACCCTTTGAAAGTATCATCAATGATAAAACCGAAAAGGATAGCATTAAGGTTGAAGCTGGAATTGCCGTGTTTGACTGCCATATGCTGCTCATCCATAAAGACATTCGTCGATATGTGGTTACGGATCATTCCGATCCGCACGTATGGAACGATCTCTTCATCGACGAGTTCGAAATTTCCCTGGTTCCGGAGCGTTATAATATCTCCTTACATGCTCGAATACTCAGTACAAACCATCTGAACGGCTGGAGATTCAAATATCCCATCGATGGAGATAACCGTGATCGATTGGCCTGCAGTACGCTAAAGCTGGCTTTCCATGTTGCTCCTGAAGAGGGAAAAGATAGCCGCCATCGGGATGATTTAAAAATCATTCCCAATCCAACTAAAAAATTCAATAAAAACGAACCCATCTATTCTTACTATGAAATATATAACCTTACTTATAATGCACAGGGTAAAACAGACTTTACTGTGAACTTCATATTAAAACAATCTGGGGAAAAAGGAAATATCTTAAGGAACATCACTGGCATTTTCAGCAGTGGACAGAAATACCAGATTTCTATTCAATCCGACCAGACAGGAGATAGCCGGACGGTCACAGACTATATCAGTTTCGATGTCAGTCGTGGGGAAAAAGGGGAGTACGAGTTGATCCTGGAAGTGAAGGATAATGTCACAGGGGATGTCGCTTCAAAAGTTGCGGAACTTATTCTGAATTGAGATGATATGTTGGAGTTTGAAAGGTGGTCTCCACCTCCCGAGGTGGAGACCACCTGGAAGATACAAAGAATTAAATATTTGATCTGGTTCCCAATCTCCCAGACTGTGTGAAAACACTCATTATGTTGTCATTCTGAATCAGGCAATCCTAAAGAATAAGCCTCTAAAGGGTAAAGGAACAAGGGATTAGGAGATCCTTTCCCGACGAGCGGGTGTTGCAGATTAGTATAGGTTGTCGTTTCGACTCCGATTTATCGGGGGAGAAATCTTAAAAACGTTCAGTATTAAGATTTCTCATTCGTCCCGAGTATTAATGAAAACTTATTATTTTTCTTTCGGGACTTCTTCGAAATGACAAAAGAATGAATCTAAAACAACCTCCGAGTCGGGATCAGGATGACATTTCTTATACATCTGAATCGTTTTCACACACTCTCCCCGGCGGGAATGCATGCCATGAGGCTCCGCCTCCATTGATTCAAGAAAACCGAACAGACCTGTACTTCAACTAAAATTTAGTAGAAAAAATGCAACTCTTCTACTAAATTTTCGTAGTTAATTGGTAAAGGAGGCGCAATGAATACGCTGTCCCAATCTGATGAAATCCTAATGCTGACCATTCTCAGACTGAACAATGATGCCAGCAGCATTCAAATTGTTCGAGACATAGAGAATCGAACCGGTAAAAAAATAACCTTTGGTGCCCTGTGGGTGTCCATGGACATCCTGGCAAAAAAAGGATTGATCTGTAAACGAATGGATGATCCCGGAAAATCCGGCGGGCGAAAGAAAATATATTACACGGTCACTCCTGAAGGTATCGCCGCATTGGAAGCGACCCGGAATCTGCAGAAAAAGCTCTGGCGGGGCATGAATCATATCATCGACGCGGCCAAGGGCGTATCATGAGCCGTGAATCCAAATGGCATCGATTCTTAAGCCGGTTGTTCGGTCTGGGGCATCATGGTGATGAAACCGTGACCATTGCCGATGATATCATCGATCAGTATGAATATCTCGTCGAAACCAGGGGACGTTTTGCGGCGTCTTTCCGGACCTGCCGGCAGATTGTCGGATCGATTTATGGTCTTTTATTTGGATACGCGATCTGGAGGTTGAGTATGTTGAAAAATTATTTTAAAATCGGCTGGAGAAATTTAAAACGAAATCGGATATACACGATCATCAACCTGCTCGGACTTTCCATCGCCGTCGCCTGGAGTGTGCTGGTTTTTTGTTTTGTGCGTGATGAATTCACATTTGATCGATTTCATGAAGATATCGATCGTCTGGCCCTGATCGGTACAACAGACAGACAATACAACTATAGCTTCACGCCTCACGCACCATTGGGACCGGCCTTGGTGACGGACTCGCCGGAGATTGTTGAAGCAGCCCGTGTGGTTGATAAAGATGGGCTCGTGAAGCTTGGAAACACGATGATTCGGGCATCCTTCGTGGGCACAGACCCGGACTTTTTCACCCTGTTTACATTTCCACTGAAATGGGGGGCAAGTGAGACCTTTGCCCGGCGGCGTCGATCCATCATCCTCTCAGATGAAATGTCCCAAAAAATATTTGGTCAGGTCAATCCGGTGGGTCGAACAATCTCCATAAAATTCGAGACGGAATTTCAGGATTTCGAAGTCGTGGGCGTATTTCAGCCGCTTCCGGAAGCTTCGAGTCTGACATTTGACGGCGTTGTTTCCATAGACCATTTTCGGAAAGAGGGCGTGAATAACTGGAAAGAAAAATCAGAGTTGTTTATTAAAATCACAGCGGAAAGTGAGATGGATGATGTGATCGCCCGATTCGATGAGATCACAAGACCCTATCTGGACGCCCTACCCCGGGGTGAGCATCTGACATATCAACTGTTCCCATTTGCGCGGTACCATCTGTACAATACAGTGATATACTATTCGTCCCTTGAACAACCGAGTTCATTGAATTCCTCGTGGATTTTAATCAGTATAGCTGTGCTTATTCTCTTGTTAGCATCTATGAATTATATCAACCTTGCAGTGGCCAGCATGATGCACCGTGTGAAAGAGATCGGATTACGCAAGATCATGGGAGCGGTCCGGTGGCAAATCATTCAACAGCTGATGGGTGAAGCATGCATTTTCATTCTTATCGCCTTGGGGGCAGGAATAATTTTAGCGAGATTTGCTCTTCCCCCTTTCCAAACGTTGACCGGAAAAACGGTCTCCTTTGTATCCCTGACAAAACCGGACATATGGATGTTTTTAATTTTGCTGCTGATACTCATGGGGGGCCTGGTTGCGGTTTACCCGGCCTTGTTGCTTTCCCGAATGGAATCATCAAAAATCCTGCAGAGCCGTTATCGGATGACAGGCCGAAATCTCTTTTCCAGGGGCCTGATCGTTTTTCAATTTGCCATTTCCGTATTTCTCATTTGTGTGACTTTCATCATATCACGACAGCACCATTATATGCTCAGTCGTCATTTCGGATCGAATCTAAGTCAGGTCATGCGGATCAACCTGGCTTATTCCGTAAAACCGGAATATCTCTCTCAGGAACGGATTCTTGATTTCAAGACGAAGATTGAATCGCTCCCGGGCGTTACAGATGTGACATGCACATCAGCCAGATTGGCAGGTCATGCAAATTCGGTAACGGATCATGACGGTCAGAGACACATCGTTTTTAGCAATGAAGTGGATGCACATTTTTTCAGGACTTTAGGACTACGGCTCAATCAGGGTTCCCTGTCTGAAGCGGACTTCAATAGACATGCATTAATCGTTTCAGAGCAATTTGTGAAGAAATTTATTCAAGG
>CAZYTI010000343.1:0-5447 GCA_964650065.1 uncultured bacterium | reverse complement strand
ATCCACCTGCAGAATCGGGGAAGAGGACGCGTCTTCTATCACTGCACATGCCGCTACGGATGGGCAGCCGTCCCGTGAGCAGTCCTGCCCGGCTGGGTGTACAGACATTGGCGGCGACATAGAAGTGGGTCCATTTTTGTCCTTCATGACAGATGCGGTCCAAATGAGGTGTGCGAATGGTGGGATGCCCGAAGGCACCCAGGTCGCCATAGCCCAGATCGTCACAAAAAATAATGATGATATTGGGCTTATTCTGGTTTTTACGATTACTGCAGGAAAACAGGTGGGGAAACGTGACGCCAATGGTGCTCAAACCGAGTTTTTTGAAAAAGTCTCGTCGTGAGTTGTTGAAGTGGTTCATGATTTTTTCCCCTTTATATTGTCAAAAATTAACCACAGAGCGCACAGATTAATCATTTTTATAAAATGGGAAACTCAGTCACTCTCAATCGTGTGCAGCCGTATGGGACCAGTTTGAGCGTCTCTTCCCGTTCATTGGATTCGACCGGACCTGCGGGTGGATCGGCGGCAGAATGGTTTTCGAGTTTCCAATTGGGCAACCTTTTCCCTTGCACTTTCAAGACCACCGGTGCTTCCGATTTCCATTGAACAATCCCTTGATCTTCCGATAAATAAACAGGTTCATTGATGTCAGAAAACGGGAATCTCGAGATCTTGTTTCGTTGAGCGGTCACCGAATGATCGATGTCCTCCATATTGAGAACGAGTGCATAGTTCCAGGGAGACGCATTTTTAATCTCCCAATCCACCGAACCCATATATGCGATGCTTCCGAAATTCCGCTCTTTCAACGTTATTTTTTTGTATTTTTTATTAATTCTTAATGCATAGTACAAGGGGCCACGCATGATAGAAATCGAATTGTTGTACCTTCTTTCAGTGCGTAAATTCATCGGTAGCATCAAACGAATTTCATCACCCGATTTCCATTTCCTTTTCGCCATGGCAAATGTACCGGGTGTGGTAGCAATAGTATCGTCCCGTATCTTCAGTTCTGCACCCTCGGCCCATTGGGGAATTCGAAAATAGAGGGGAAATGAGGCGGGTTTCGTGAGCTGCAGCTTGAATTTTATCGTGCCGTCAAAGGGATATTCTGTTTCTTCAATGAGATGAATCTCGCCATTGTTCCCTGCTTTTGCCGTCACTTCGCAGGGGCCGTAAGCGATGACCACCAATCCCTGGTCATGGGTGGCCATCCACATGTGTTCCACGAATTTTGGCCAGCCCTGATGCATATTGGCAAGGCAGCAGGGATAGTTGGGCATGAGTCCATATATATTGGAGGCATCGCCGTTGGTACTCCACTCCCGTTTGGCTCTGGTGACCATGACTTGATTTGACTGCTGATCGTACTGATGGGCCCAGCAGTCGGGTGTCATGGTGCCGGGGAGGCTGTTGTAGGCCAGCAGTTCCAACCGATCACCCAATTCAGGATCACCGAATATTTCCATCAACTTTTCCAGAGAGAACATGAATTCGACCACGGCACAGAGTTCTGTCCCCTGGGTCGGTCGTTTTCCTGAAAGATGTTCATCTCCGGAAAATCGACCGCCGACTTGTCCGTGATGTTTGTCCAGATTTTCAATCCCCGTATAGACAGCTTTCTTGAATTGGTCATCTCCTGATTGCTGATACCAGATACCGGGATATTTAACGGCCATGGCTACATTGACCACATGGGCCGTTAATCCGTCCGCTTTCCAATTGTGGGGAATTCGGTCTTCGTTCATGGCTTGGGTATCCCATGGGAATTCGACGAAATAGTTCACCCAGTCGAAGCTGTTGCTCTGTATGGATGCTATTGCCGGGAGAATGTCCGGGTCACCCGATTTCCGGAACAGCCAGTAACCCGTCACAGCGTTTTCCATGGCGCGAACACCTCGCCAGGCATCATCGGGCCAGTCCGGGGCTTGGTTGTTTAAATAGGAGAAATAATTTGTCAAGAGGTTCATGGCCCGTGGATCTTGCGTCGCTTCGTGGTATTGTGCGATGACCTTCATGGCTACGGCCAGGGGCCATCGATCTTTGTTGGTCTCCGGTCCGAACCAACCGTCGGACTGACCGCTGTTTAGTATCCATTCGATCCATGGTTTCGTTTTTTCAATTAATCGCTGGTCGTCTAGAAGATAAGCAAGGGGAACGAGGCCATCCAGATAATAGGGCCCCCTTTCCCAAGATTCTCCATCCCCGCCTTTCCACGCCGAATGGATCAGGTCGGGCCAGAATTCATCCAGATGGCCCGTTAAACCCTGGCTCTGGGCCAAGAGTTGATCTCTGAGCCATCCGGCAGGTCGGACGGATCCCAGAGGGAGTTTCACGAACTTGGTTTGCACGAGAGGAGGCCTGTTCACCGGATAATGCTTGTTGGCTGTTTGCCTGCTGCAATGACAGAAAATGATGATCGTGGTCAGCGTAAAAATCATAAAAAATAGATTTGGTTTGTTCATCATTTGCCTCCTTTTAAACCTCCCCGGAAGCTTCGAGCTTCCGGGGAGGTTAAAGACGGATGAAAAATGAAATTACATATATAATGCCCTGCATTCGGTTTGAAGTACATCAGGAACCACTTCAATCATGACCGGTGATTTGCCGATCACTTCTTCAGCACTGATGTGAATTCTCGATTTTCCCAATCGTGCAGTCTCCTCAATGGAAGCACCATAAACAATGGTCGTTAGATTGGACCAGACTGCCAGTGAGGTACACATGGGGCAGGGTTCGCAGGTCGAAAAAAGAATGGCTCCACATAAATTTGTATCTCCCGATTTCTTGACCGCCTGCCGGATGGCATTGACCTCGGCATGAAGGCATGGATCTCTTTCAGTGATTGCCGTATCATGGGCCCTCGATAAGATCTGATCCTCCATGACAATTACGGCACCGTAACCTTTATTGCCTTCGGATTTGGAATGTACGGCTTCTTTGATTGCGATCCTCATCATGGACTCAAAATCTATTTTAATGATTTTTTCTCTACAGTGGTTTGAATAGGGACGAATTTCTCTGTAACTGCGGCAAAATCTCAACTCGGGATCGAGGTGGGACATGAATGTCTGCGTCGATTTTTCGTTGATAGCTCTGCAAACTGTTTTTGTGTCGAGGTCCAGTTTTTTGCAGGCCTCGAGAGTTGGGCATCTGTTGAGGGATAGCCATTCGATCTCCTGTTCTGTTTCAACTACAACAGGCAAATCTTCAGGGGAGAGTCCCATTTTTTGGAGGAACAAAAGTTCAAATGCTATTCGGGGGGAAACAGGTTTTTTTTTCAATACGACGTCATGTTGCCCAAGCCATGCAGTGCGTTTTTGTGCAATCTCCGATTCGAGGGTGCTGTAGTCGTACTTTTTCAAGCTTTCGATTTGGTGTGCCACTTTTGTTTCAAAGCTTTCCGGCATATTCTGAACTCGTTAGGGTGGTTTCTATACCTTCTTCAAAATTTATCTACATTAGCATCCTTACCTACACCCACCTAAATCCTCCCTCAAGGGAGGACTTTGGTTTGCGGCATTTCCGGAAAGAGTGATCCGGGTTCTAAAAGAATCTATCATACTGGGTAGAAACCATGTCCCCCTCGAGGGGGACGATAGGGGGTGTAAGAAAACAACCTCTTTTTGATAATATCAGCCTGTCTTGAATTAAATTGTAATGATAAAAACATTCATTTTAAATGCAACAATCTCTAATTACTTTCAATACACCATCAATATTTTTATTTATTTCATCATTCGAAAACCTTAGCACCGTCAATTCAAGTCCGCGTAAATACGCATCTTTTTCTTGGTCATATTCTAAACCATCCTTTGTGAAATGATGCTGACCATCAGCTTCAACCACCAATTTTCTTTCCGGACAATAAAAATCCATAACATAGTGACCAATGGGTCTTTGTCGATAGAATTGGAGACCATTGATTTGTTTCTTACGTAATTTATCCCAAAGTCGCTTTTCAGTATCGGTCATGTTCTTTCTGAGTTTCCTAGATCTTGCTTTTAGGTCTGGATTGTAATTTAGAATTGTTCTTCTCTGCATAATGAAGTCCGTACTTACACCCACCAAAATCCTCCCCCGCCTCAACCGCGGGGCAGGCTCTCAAGGGAGGACTTTGGCTTGGGTTCATCCGAAAAAGTGATCCGGGTTTAAAATAGTCTGTCATACAGGATAGAATCCATGTCCCCCTTGAGGGGTACTACAGGGGGTGTAAATCAACCGGATCAACGAGATTTTTTATTGTAGTAAAAATAATAACTATTCCCGGAATCAAATGCAAGAAGAAAAAATATTGTGAGTGGTGATTGGTGAGCTGTGAGGAACATTTTGAAACCCTGGCAACCCTTTTCCAGTAAACCGCGTCTAACATGTCGGAATGCATTATGGAAACCAAGTTGGAGAAAGGACAATGCCTGCAAAAAAATGGTTGACATTCATTGTCGTATCGGTTTTGTCGATCCATTTAAAAGCCGATGAGAAGACATTCAAATCCGTGAAGGCTGTAAAGACCGAGACCCCTGTGATTGACGGTCGGTTTGATGATTCTGAATGGAATTTTGGTGGTTTGGTCGAGGATTTTGTGCAGTTGGAGCCTGAGGAGGGTATTCCTGCTTCAGAGCAAACCGAGGTCTACATCCTCTACGATATCCAAAACATGTATGTCGGTATCAAGTGTTTTGACTCTGAGCCTGGCAGGATCATGAGCGAGATTGCCGGCCGGGATAACCAGGGAGCCTCCGATATGATTGCATTGGCTTTCGATACTTTCAACGATCATCGGAATGCCTATTTTTTCGGGACCACTCCAGCCGGGACCAAGATCGATGGACGGATTTTTAATGACGGACAGATGGATGACAGTTGGGATGGTGTCTGGTACGTAGAGACCGGGCGGACCGATTTTGGATGGACAGCTGAATTTAGAATTCCTTTCAACACATTGACCTTTTCGAAAAAAGCGGAAAACTGGGGTATGAACATCATTCGGTCCATTGAGAGAAAAAAGGAAGAAGCATTTTGGCAGCCAGTGTCGAGGAATGAAGGCTTCAGAGTCTCTCAATTCGGACATCTGGAGGATATTAAAGGCATCAAATCGGGCATGAATTTTAAAATGTTGCCTTACTTAACCAGTGGAGCAAGAAAAGACCGAATCTCGCCTCTCACCAGGAACAATCCTAACGGTTTCACGGGTCTCGATCTACGTTATGGCATCGCTTCCAATCTCACGGCTGTCTTAACCATCAATCCCGACTTTGCCCAAATCGAAGCAGATGAAGATCGGATTAACCTGAGCCGATATCCGTATATCCTTCGAGAAAAAAGACCCTTCTTTTTAGAAGGTGCATCTATCTTCAATACAGCGGGAAACGCCATGTCCGATGGTGAGTACAGAACGGCATTGTTCTACTCACGTCGCATCAATGAACCGGTTTATGGATTGA
>CAZYTI010000342.1:0-5465 GCA_964650065.1 uncultured bacterium | reverse complement strand
CGGCTTGCCAAAGCCAATTTAAATGAAGTCATGAAGGTCTGGGAAGGCCTGGGATATTATGGACGGGCCCGGAATCTCCACAAGGCGGCTCAGGAAGTTGTAACCCGATTTGAAGGTCAAATCCCGGATAACCTCCAGGATTTGTTGTCTCTCCCGGGCATCGGCAGATATACGGCAGGGGCCATTCTCAGTATTGCCTATCATCAGCCTGTGGAAATTTTGGATGGCAATGTGATCCGGTTGCTGTCCAGGGTTTTTCATGTCACGGAGAATGTGGATATGACGGAGACCCGGAAGGTACTCTGGGACATTGCCAGGCGTGTACTTCCGAGAAAGCATGTACAGGATTTTAATCAGGCCCTGATGGAATTGGGCAGTCAGGTCTGTAAGCCCAGGCGGCCATTATGTGAAACCTGTCCCATGGCTCCGGTGTGTGAGGCCAATCGGCTGTCCATTCAAACCCAATTACCCGTTCGAACGCCTCGAAAACCGGTTCCGCATTACGATGTGACTGCGGGCATTATCTGGAAAGGTGATAAGCTGCTCATTACTCTGCGGCCGCCGAGGGGGCTCCTGGGCGGGCTCTGGGAATTTCCGGGCGGGACACTGGAAGCAGGAGAAATTTTAGAGGGTTGTCTCCATAGAGAGATTCGGGAAGAATTGGGGATCGATATTGAAGTGGGTGATCCGATCGTTTCCGTGAAACATGCCTATACCCACTTTAAAATCACCCTCCATGCATTTCATTGTCAATACAGAGGTGGCCGGATACAATGTCTGGCATGCGATGATTATCGATGGATCAGTACTGACTCATTTCATGAGTATGCATTTCCGGCGGCGGATCGGAAGATTATTGAGATTTTGGAGAAAGAGTCCCCAAATGAAAATTCCAAATACCAAAAACCAAATGTCAAATAAATTCCCCGCCTGCCTGGTTTTTTGCATAACGTTAAGTGTATAAAAACGGCGGGCAGGCAATGACCAAAATTCAAAATTCCAAACTTGATTATGGTCTTAAAGGAAAAATTTCCGTAAAATTTAAATTTAAAGAATATAATGAGTTTCGGTCATTGGAATTTGTTTTTTGGTTATTATTTGTTTTTTGCCTGCCCGCCATTTATATAAAATTGGCAATTTTATAATTAACTGGCAGGCGGGGGATTTGTTATTTGGAATTTATTCATTAAGGCTTATTAATTTTATAATGGATCCCCTATGATTGGAGGATGATCATGAAAATTCTACACTATGAGGATTTAGATCCAAGCCCTGTGACTCATGAAGAAGTCACGGGTGTGACGATCCGAGGGCTGATATCCAAAGAGGATGGCGCGACCAACTTTGCCATGAGGTTGTTTGAGGTGGAACCGGGTGGAAACACGCCTCTCCACACGCATCCGTGGGAACATGAGGTGTTTGTGCTGGATGGAAATGGTGCGGTCTGGAAGGAAGGGGAAGATGTGCCTCTGGGGCCAGGAACGGCCGTTTTTGTGCTTTCAGATGAAAAACACCGTTTTAAGAACACGGGTGACCGTGTTTTTCGATTCATCTGTCTTGTCCCGATGTCGGCCGTATAAAGTAAAAGGTGAAAAGGGAAAAGGTGAAAAGGTAAAAGGAAAAAGGATAAAGGATAAAGGAAAAAGGAAAAAGGGAAAAGGAAAAAAATGTATTTTATTGTTTTCGTGCTTGACTTTAGAGTCAATATTTGTTAACCTGAATAATTCACAAACTCAAAGACAAATTGCATTAATTTATTGTTCTTTAATAAATTAATGCAACACTCCCTAATGATGTGAATTATTCAGGTTATCCCAGCATGTCCCGATTCTTCGGGAAATCCCTGCGCAGCTTGCCCCGAATTGCTTGTCGGGGCAGCGCCCTTATGAATAGATCGGGTTAATATTGATAATCTTTTTTCATTATCTATTGTCCTACTATTTGCCTCAGGAGATGAATGACACAGGAAGGAAAACGGTACTTTCACATGATGATGGTACCGATTTTTTATTTTATCTTATTTTCAAAGATCGGGAGGAAAAAATGAATATGACCCAGAAAACGGAATGGTTAACAAGGATACTCTTGAGTGCTGTTGTCTTACTCATTTTTTCGAACCGTGGTCTGGCACAGAAGGTGGAATTCAAAGGTGAACCCACATCCGGATATGCCACATTGCAAGTTGTATTTACCGATCTGTCCACAGGATGGGGACCCAATACCACACGTGAATGGGAATTCCCGGGGGGGAATCCCGAAGCAGACACTGGACCCTCGCCAACCGTTGATTACGCTGCTGCAGGATCATACACTGTGGTTTTAAAGGTGATGTCCGGCGGGCAGGAGCTGGACCGGGAGACAAAAACCAGCTACATCTACGTCCTTCAACCATGGGATTTTGGTGATGCTCCGGATCCGACTTATCCCACAAAGCAGACGAGCAACGGGGCCAGACATTTGATCGATCCAAAGGTATTCCTGGGGCTGGGTGTTGATCCTGAATCCGAAGGTCAGAGCCACGATGAAGCGGTGGGTGATGATCAGGACGGTAACGATGATGAGGAGGGTGTCGAATTTCAGACCCAACTAATTCAGGGGGATACGGCAACCGCCGAAGTCACGGCTTCGGTGAGCGGTATGTTGAAGGCCTGGATGGACTTTAATCAGGACGGCGACTGGGACGATCCTGGTGAACTGATTTGCGATACCCAGGTAATTCCGGGAAGTAATATTATTCAGATTATTGTTCCCTTAGAGGCGGCAATCGGCAATACATTTACCCGATTTCGGTTCAGTACAGCTGAGATACCCTCTTTCGATGGACCGTCATATGACGGTGAAGTAGAGGATTATATGGTATTCGTCATGGAGCGTCCGATATTTCCCTATGAGTTTGGTGACGCACCTGAGGGGGTTTTGGCCTATTTTGGCCAGTGGATCGAATTTTCAACGGATGATGTCATCGGCGAGTTCACGACGTGCGGACCCTATGGACGTGTTCGCCACGGCACACTGGGACAGCGTTATTTTGGTGGTTCCGTCGATTACGAAACCGAGGGCAATGCCGGAAACTGCGCGGCCGATTTATTCAATATGGATGAAACCGCCAGACCGGACGGAGATGCCGGACTCAGAAAAGCCTGGTCGTTTCAGATCAAGAAACACAACGCAGGGCCCGGTTTTGTCGATTTCTACTACATCGATTTCTTCAGGTTCAGGGCCCCATTGTTCGTGAATCCGTGCTCTCATCCTCTCTTTACCTGCGAAGTGGGCGAGTGGGGGGATCATATGGATATGGAATACCACGTGACTGCCCCAGAGGGTGCCTATGTGAATGTTCTAGTGGACTGGAATTTAAATGGGAGATGGTGTGACGGCGGAATGATTTTTCATTGTGATGATGGTGGGATTCCGCATCTACATGAGCACATTCTTCGTGATTTTTATGTTCCACCAGGAGAAGGATTACTCAGTGATCTCGATCCGCCCGATTTCCGCATCGGTGCGACACCGGGTTATGTATGGGCCCGGTTTACCATTTCCGATACACCGGTGGCCATAGATGACTGGATCGGCCATGCTGATTTTGCTGACGGAGAAACCGAAGATTATATGCTCTGGGTCGCAGATCCCGGAAGTTACGACATGCACCGGGACTGGGGCGATGCGCCGGATGGCAATTTGGCCTATCCCTCCCTGGGCGTCACGGGGCATTTTCCCACCTGTGGCCCCCTTCATACCGGAACTGTGAATCATGGAAATGAAACCGGATATTTTAATGTTTACCTGGGCAAGCTTACCAGTCAACCCAGTGTCGAGCCCAGTGGAAACCGCGGGTATTGTGGCAGTGTCTGGAACCTGGATGATGATTTTGCCCTCCAGATACTGACACCCTATACCATTGAGGGCCCACCGGGTGCTGAAACGATTTTTGAGGAGTGGTTTTCGAGTTTGCATACGCAGACTTCCCTGGGAGGGGTCTGTCAGATGGCCCGCTGGGGCAGAAATCTGGATATTGAAACTATCAACTGGTTATACACTGTTCAGGATGCCTACCTGAATGTGCTGATCGATTGGAATCAGGACGGATATTGGGGTGGTTCTGTGTCCTGCGATGACGCCTTTGGGAATGCCGATGAGCATGTACTCAAGAATTTCAGGTTGGACGGAAGTGCGGTTTCGTACTCTTCTCTCACAGAATTGGGCGATCCCCCGGACTTTCGCATCGGCCCCAATCCCGGCTATGTCTGGGCCCGGTTCACGATTACCCCTGTTGAAGTTGAACTTCCCTGGGACGGATCGGGCAGTTTTAATGATGGAGAAACAGAGGATTATTTATTGAAGGTCGAAGATTTCGGCTCCTACGATTATGGAGATTTAATGTGGCCCGGTTTCAAAACACTGTCCGTAGATGACGGGGCGAGACATCTCATAGAAACGGGATTCTTTATGGGCGATACCGTGGATGCTGATCCGGACGGCCAACCCGACCCGGATGCCGCCGGCGATGACAAGCATGGTGTGGATGATGAGGATGGCGTTCATTTTCCATCTGCCCTGACTCCCGGAGAGCAGGCCACGATTGAGGTGGAAGTCTCTGCCGATGGCATACTGAGCGCATGGATGGATTTCAATGCGGATACCAGCTGGGATGATCAAGGGGAACAGATCCTGAACGACAATCAGGTGACAGCCGGCAAGAACGTTTTGAATATTACGATTCCTGCAGATGCCGTTCCGGGAATCATCTTCGCCCGTTTCCGATTCAGTGATGTCGGCGGGCTTTCCTATTTTGGTCCGTCCCGATTCGCCGATCAAGGCGGGATCATTCAAACACCGCCCATCGGTGAGGTCGAAGATTATCAGATTATCATCGGGGGAGAAAATTATGAATTTGGCGATGCCCCCGAAGGTGCACTTGCCTATCCATCCCTGGGTGTGATGGGTAAGTTTCCCACCTGCAAGGCCGTTGGCCCGGCCGGGTTCGTTCAGCACGGCACGCGCGGCTGGACATTTTTCGGATACAGTGTCGATTTTGAAACCGGTGGAAACGGCGGTTTCTGCCCCACTTTCACGCCCGATGGTTATGACCGTGACGAATCCTCGGGAGACAGTGACTGCGGTCTTGTTGCCGATATCTATACCATCCAGGGATCCGTCGGTTCGGAAGTCGTGGTGCCGGTTTTAACCGGTGAAGACGGCTTTCTGGGATATCCCTGTCAGACGGCAGAGTGGGGAACGGATATCAATCTCTGGTGGGATACGGGTATTCCCGAAGGCGCATATGTGAACATGTTGATCGACTGGAATCAGGATGGCCGGTGGGGTGGCAGTATTTCCTGTGGAGGGGCTCCTGAAGTGGTTGCCATTGAGCACGTCCTGCAGGATTTCCATGTACCGGGCGGCACCAACGGGTATCTTGGGGTTCTGAGCCCACCCAGTTTTCTCATCGGCCCGAAATCGGG
>CAZYTI010000341.1:0-5469 GCA_964650065.1 uncultured bacterium | reverse complement strand
CCAATGTTATTTGAGTCCAAAGAGCATCCTGGGACTCAGAGGAAAAATGTGATGAAAAGTCCAATGCTATGAAAACGGGCCATCCGTTTCAGACTCTTTTTGACCTGCCGCCGGCTGACTCGAGAATGGCGCATGTAACAGTTAAAATTTTATAATATCATTAAACTGATTGTACAGGAAAGTAGAGAATCAAATGACAAGCATTATAAGAAGACATCTTATAGTTGGAAAAGTTATAGGGAGAAGGAAGGATAAAGATTTTGAATTTGCTAAAGCATTCTTAGTTTCACAAACAGCTTACCATAATCACTTGGCATATTTGTGCCATGCAATTTTATTGGTTGAACTCGGCCTACCTGGATTTGTACTTGTCATTTTAAGGAAAATAGAATGTTTTCTTTTAGTGAATGATGAATACAAATACATAATAGATTTGATGTTCGTTACTTTCTGTGTTTTTGTCCACATTCTACTACGATACCAGTTTCGATACAGGCGTATTTCAGCAATAAGGATTTCTGGCTTACTCTGCTATCTGAGTAGCGATAGTAAGTCTTTAAATAAAAAAATAGGGAAAAATAAATATGAGGGTGAGAAATTCATAGATTACTTAATCCCATGGAATAAACCATATGAAGAAATTTTTGAGAATGCGCCGACCGAAGTAGCACAGAACATGCACGCGAAGATTAGGAAAAATAATTTAAAGAATAATTTAATAGAATGGATTTATTGGGGCTTTGATACTTTACTAATATCGTCAATTTTTGTTCTTTTGAAAATGCCAGCTATTATTATCGCTTTCATAGGCCTTCAATTAATTCTCATTCCGATTTCGAGATTATTGAAAAGTCGGTTTAAATTATTGGATTTGAAAAAATGCAAATATCATGTAATTATTAAGCGTGAGTGTAAAGCAGGTAAAAAAAGATCAAAAGGATTTACATTTTTATTTCCGCCTTAAAGATAATGTGCTGCCCAAGAATAATTATTGGAATATTTGATGGTGGAAAAAAGTCTTTTTTCAACCATCCCAAGTTTGACCTGGGGCGGAAATGAGATGGGAAGCTTAGCTTCCAATGTTATTTGAGTCCAAAGAGCATCCTGGGGCTCAGAGGAAAAATGATTGCGTTTACAACAATGCTGAGCCGGCAATTCGAAGAGTCGAAGAAACTCGAAGAGTAAATCAAGAAGAATTTAAAGTGGATCGGATTTGACGCTTGAAGTAGCATATTGGCGATTTTAAGGAAGAAGTCTATGATGATGAAAAAGAGTAAGAAAAAAGAAGTCATTCGTAAGAATTTCTCACTTCCATCGAATTACTTGGAAGTCCTTGACGATATCAAGAAACGGGTATATACGTCGCGTCTTCGCGCGTCGATTTCTGTCAATCGTGAGTTGATACTGCTTTACTGGGAAATCGGCCACATGATCTTACAGCGTCAAAAGATCGAAGGATGGGGGGCTAAAGTGATCGACCGCCTCTCCGCTGACTTGAAAAAGGAATTTCCCGATATGAAGGGATTGTCCTCTCGTAACCTGAAGTATATGAGGTCATTTGCCGAGTCCTATCCTACCAAAGCATTTGTGCAAGAGGTACTTGCACAAATTACATGGTATCACAATATTACATTACTTGAGAAGATTAACAATCGTAACCAACGTGAATGGTATGTACGGGCAACTATAGAACATGGCTGGTCTCGTTCTGTTCTCGTACATCAGATTGAGTCCGACCTGTACAGCAGGCAGGGGAAAGCGTTGACGAATTTTCCTGTCACACTGCCAGCCCCACAGTCCGATCTGGCCCAGCAGATTACCAAGGATCCTTACAATTTCGAGTTTCTCGGAATCGGACCGGACATCTCGGAACGGCAGCTCGAGATGGCCCTCATCGATCGTTTGAAAGACTTTTTTATTGAACTGGGTAAGGGCTTTTCATTCGTTGGGCAACAATATCATCTGGATGTCGGAGGTGAGGATTACTACCTCGATCTGCTTTTCTACCATCTGCATCTGCGTAGCTATATTGTAATTGATCTGAAGGTGGTGCCATTCAAGCCCGAATTTGCCGGAAAGATGAATTTCTATCTTTCGGCTGTGGATGAGCAACTGCGACATCCCGATGATCAACCGTCCATCGGCCTCATCCTATGTAAGGAACACAATCGCCTGATTGTTGAATACGCCCTGCGAGACACCAAAAAACCCATGGGCGTTGCCACGTACCGCATACTGCCTAGCAAACTCAAGGGTGAGTTGCCAACAGCAAGGCAGATTGAGAAAGGGATTGGCAAAGCGTGACAATAATAAAACAAATTCGATTTCACCTTCCACCCCAATTTTGACCTGGGACGGAAATAAAACGGGAAGCCAAGCTTCCAATGTTATGTGAGCCCCGAGAACATCCTGGGACTCAGAGGGGAAACTGGACGCAGAAAAACGATGATGAGCCAACACAAAGACAACAGTGTCATTATTAACAAAGCCATTGAATTAGGAGCGTCTCTGTCGTGTATTACTCCGGTTAAGGCGCTGAAGGCTTCGTCCTCTTATAAGATATACGACCGGTCAACAGGAGAAAAAAAGGCTGAATTTGTAACGGCCTTTTTAGCTGGTAGTGAATCAACTATTTCTCGTATTCGAAGTAGTCCGAAATGGAAAATAAGGAGGGAATAAAAAACCGCTGATTCGCCAGGCGGGCTCAGCGGAAGCCTTTGCAGGTTCTGCTGCCACTGGCAGAGAACAATTTAATATCTCATATAAATATGTAGAAGTCAAGGTTTTTTTAAAAATATTTTTTATTAAGCTTATGGAGAATAATGACCGTTTTAGACGAGAACTCCCTTGAGGATTCTTCCATTGTGTGGTACAAGAGCATGGGATATCCGGTTTTACCCTCCGCACCAAGTTTGACCTGGGCCGGAAATGAGACGGGAAGCTTAGCTTCCAATGCTAATTGTATTCCAAGAACATTTAATTTTAATCAAACAGTTGTCTAATCTGAAACAATTAGAATCGGAGAAATTGTGGATGATAAAATAATAGTGAATCCAATAGGCAAAATCGTTGATGAGGAATGGCGACGTACAGCCATGGTTCGTCCCAATATCGAATTAGATGCCTACATCATTATGCCCAATTATGTGCATGGGATTATAATAATACATGATACGGTCGTAGGGGCACATTGCTATGTGCCCCTACAACTGCGAATCCGTGAATACATAAAATATAATCCCCTCAAATGGGAATTCGATCGTGAGAATCCGGATAGGATGAATCCATGAAACGGCGTGACACGGAAACCGAATTCGAACTGTACCCTCCGACCCAGGTTTGACCTGGGCCGGAAATAAGATGAGAAGCTTAGCTTCTAATGTTATTTGAGTTCTAAAAACATTTGCTGCGCTGACGACAAAGCTTGGCCAGCAATTCGAGGAGGCGAAAATGAGATTATTTCAAAAATTTGTATTGGGTTATATTTTGTTATCTGGAAGCAATGCTTTAAATGCACAGCAACCGAAATTCGAATTAATCCAGCCGGAAATATTTTCTCAGAAAAGTTCGATGACACATGCCTGGGCTGATTATGATAATGATGGTGATTTGGATTTGTATGTGGGATTCAGGAAAGGGTCACCGAATCGTTTGTATCGAAATGATGGCGGAGTAATGAAGAATGTGGCAGCAGAGCTTGGTGTTGCTGATCTTGAGGATACGCGGGCATTTGCATGGGGTGATTATAATGCCGATGGGTTGCTCGATCTTTATGTGGGTTACACATCAGGTGCCCGTGCAGATTTTGCCAAGATTCCATGTCGAATATACCGTAACGATGGCAAGAAATTTATTGAAGTGACTAAGTCGCTTGGCCTCAATCTACCTCTTGGCAATGCCAGGCAATTAAGCTGGATCGATTATGATAATGATGGCTGGGTGGATTTATATGCTCATGGCAAACTGTATAAAAATGAAAAAGGCAAGTTTAAAGTTGTTACCCCTGAGGTTATTAAGAATAATGGTGGAGGGTATGGCTCGGTTTGGGCAGATTATGATAATGACGGTGCTATGGATCTTTGTATATCAAGTAGTAATCATTACATCATACATAATTTGCTTTCAGAAAAAAATGCCCGGAGGTCTTTAAAGGTTATGGTGGTTAATGGAAAAGGAATTTACACCAAAGCCGGTATAGAGGTGAGGCTGTATCAAAAGGGTACAAGAAAACTAATTGGCTCCCGGATAATATCAGCAGGTTCTGATTATAACTGTCAGAGCGCAATGGCAGTACATTTTGGGCTTCCAAGAATGAAAAATGTTGATGTGGAAATTACCACCATGACTAATGATGGACGAAAAACCGCTCGTCTTGAGAATGTCGATCCAAAGAAATATACCGGTAAATATCTATCGATAAAAGTGGATAGTAAAGGGAAAATTGTAAAATAAATCCACCTTGTAAAAAAGAATTTATTTAAAGGAGGGAATACGCGATGAAGCGCATTTTCTGTGTTTGTTTATTACTGTTTTTTGTAGCATCGGCATACGGACAAAAAACAGAAGAGAATAAGGGTGCCAATGAGAAGACCTTCATTGGAGATCCGATTGAGTTCACTTGCAAACAACCGAACACAGATGAGGATATCCCACTGAAAGTAGTCCTGCCTAAAGGGTGGAAGCTTAACCCCGATTTTGGGACAGTAGTGTACCAACCGGCAAACTCAGATGATTATTACGAACCTCCCAAAATTGAATTTCAGGTAAGATGCGAAGGGGAGTGTAAAGCCGAAGCTATTCCGGGAAATATCGAAGAGTACATCCAAAGACTCAAGGACGGGTGGAAAAAACTATCGACAGGCGATCCTGAACTAGACAAATTAGGTACAAACGTCGAAATCATAAAAGAAGAAAAGTCAGAAGGTCAGTGGCTGTTTGAAGTCAAATTAACATACCCCGAAGGCGTTTCCGACGCGATGTATCCGCCTCGTTATTGGATTTATCGATTTTTGCACAATGTACAAGATCCATACTTCATTTTGATCAACGGCAAGGTTCCGGTTAATTTAGCCGATCAGTTCCTGTCTGATGTGTGTGCTTCCTGCTTGAGTACGGCCAAACTTTAAAGCCCGTGGTGTGGATAAATTTCATCCGAGGACAAGGAAATACGTTAAGGTAGTGGACAGAAGCAGAGTCTCACCAATCAAAGGAGGAATTGACAATGAAAACATTTTTATACCTCTGTACGGGATTTGCGTTTGCATCGGCGGTTGTGAGTATGGCTAATGTCGTGGCATTCGCGTGGCATGGTGTACGGGTGCGCATGGAATCGGGGGCGTCGGGGAATGTTAGAGGACGCTCGCTGGCAGAGATGGTGATAGGGTGGGTAGCGTTGGGAGTATCGTCGTCTGTCATCATACTGTTATGGACCCTTTATCCATAAATGCCCCTAGTTTGTTGCTCAGTGTT
>CAZYTI010000340.1:0-5472 GCA_964650065.1 uncultured bacterium | reverse complement strand
GCTCTATTTTCTTCCGGATTTGGTGAACCCGGCCCTGGATAACGATGAATGTCCATCACATCGCCAATACCGCGATCAGCCCAACCACTGGCATTATCGACCAGTCGCGTCGGATCTAGTGATTTAATCAAATCCACAATACGCGGTGTCTCATACTGTCCCCAGCCTTCATTAAACGGCACCCACATTACAATGCTGGGATGATTAAATTTGGTCATAATCATTCGATTCAGTTCAAATTCATATTGTTGTGCGGACTCAGCAGTTCTCGTCATATCCGGTTCACTGGGACGAATAGCCCGTTCGCCGTTAGGCATGTCCTGCCAAACCAGCAAGCCCATTTTGTCACACCAATAATAAAATCGCCTGGATTCAATTTTCACATGTTTTCGTAACATGTTAAAACCGATCTTTTTGAGAACCTCCAAATCATACTTCATTGCCTCGTCTGTGGGAGGTGTGTGCAATCCATCCGGGAAAAATCCCTGATCCAATGGTCCAATTTGGAAGACAAATTTATTGTTCAACATCAAACGGGTAATTCCATTTTCATCTTTTCCGAGAGCACTTTTTCTCATGCCAAAATAACTTTTCACTTCATCTATTATTTTATCATTTCTAACAAGTTGGATTTTTAAATCATATAAATAAGGAGAATCCGGTGACCAAAGGTTCGGATTTGTAATGTTAAGTTCAATGTCTTCTTCAATTTTTCCGACAGCATCAGTTACTTCTTTTGCATCTTTATTGTAGACGGTAATTCTCATTTGATCATTTTCATTTGGATTGTCTGTAAAAATCTTTACCGTCAGTATTTCTTGATCAATATCCGGAATCACTTGAAAATCACGAATGGATGTTTCCGGAACAGGCTCCAGCCAGACAGTTTGCCAAATCCCGGTTGATGGTGTATAATAAATTCCTCCGGGCTCACTCACTTGTTTTCCACGCGGTTGAAATCCTTTGTCCGAAGGATCCCAAACAGAAACTACCAATTCTTGTTCTCCAGAACCTTTACTATTTTTTGTGATATCAAAATAAAACGGATCGTATCCGCCTTTGTGACTTCCAAGCTTCTCGTCGTTAAGCCAAATTTTTGTTTCCCAATCAACCGCTTCAAAATGCAAAAGGATTCTTTTTTCCATCCAATCTGAAGGAATGTTCAGGTGAGTTCGATACCAAAGAAGACTGTCTTTCCCTACCATTTGTGCCACACCTGACAAGGCCGACTCAACCGGGAATGGAACAAGAATTTGACCATCAAACTGATCTGGTTTAGGGGAGTCAACCGGACGAATGGCATACTCCCATAGACCATTCAAGTTTTTCCAATTATTTCTTTCCATGATTGGCCGTGGATATTCCGGCCAGACATTTTCCGGAGACACGTCATTAGTCCATCTGGTTTTTAAAGGCGATTCAGCAGGTTGCCAGTTGGATGTTTTACTACATGACATCGATAAAACTCCTAAAATAAGAGTAAATAATAAATTTTTAACTATCATTTTTGGTCCTTTCAATTCTTAAAATCCCGGAATCTCCAAGACCCCAGGATTTAGTGTTGGTTCAGAATAATTGTTTCTATCCCTATCCAGCGAGATGCAAAATGGTCTTTAAATGCTTGGATGTAAATTTATACTGCGTGGGTTTAAAATAATAGGTTGAGGTATATAAAGCAAGCGGTAATTGATGTTGGTTTCCATAAAGGGGTGCCCAAAACGCGCCCATTTATTTACTAAACCATACAAAAATGGAGTGATTCGGCAAACGGCGATTGCACCATCAGGATAAAATGAATTTTCAAGGTAGGGCGATTAGAAATGAACCAGATCTTAGATTTTAAAGAATCCTATCTTTATAATAGACTGGATTTATATGCATATTTGCTATTGCTGAAATTAGAATATCGCCATTATCATCTATGGAATATAAGATAACGTATGGAAATTTTTTTATTAAACATCTTCTGGTATAATGCCCTAGTTTAGTCCAGGCTTCTGGAAAACGGGTAATTCTCTCGATTGTCTTATTTACTTCCTTATAAAATTCTGCGCCTAATCCAGGAAGCTGGTAATTATAATATTCTATAGCCTCATCTAACTCTAATTCGGAAGGGTAAATAAAACGAATTTCCATCTATTCGTACCTTTTCTTAATTTCTTCCCAATTAGTTGACTTTAATTCACCTCTCTTGTATGCCTTATAGCGTTCATCAGCTTCCTTGATCCATATTTTTTCGACCTCTGGATTCGGTTTATCAAGACTTTCTAGCAATGCTTCTACAAGCTGCAGTTTTTCAATCGGATTAAGCTTTTTTGCGTTCTCCAAAATACTTTCTTTGGTTTGAATTACTTCCATGTTCACCTCGATTGATAACGTTATATTGATTTTCTACAATATAATTGTTTGTTGGAATATAATCAAGCTATTCCTGTGACGCAACAAATATTTGAAGGCAACCTTATCGTCCAGCCGGGATCGGACTACGACGGAGACGGAGAATGGTGGCTCGTCAACTCGGACGGGGACACGGCATTGATCGACATGGATCACAATCCCAGGTCATTCTATGTTCAACATCAAAAAAACAGTCTCTTATGGCTGACCTCCTGGAACGGATGGAGAGGAAATACACATGTAAACGGAAATCTGTTTGTCCGTCAACATGCATTTGGCTATACGCTGTTCAGTGCTGTTACCGATTCGGCCAATAACACGTTATCCCTCACAGCCGGCGGGGAAATAGGTATTAAGAAGTGGTTGGGAGGTGTTTTTTTATCAGCCACAGAGCTTCTTTACTTTTAATGACAATCTTTGGGATGATACCATATTTTGTAAAATAGAAAACTATTGATTTTTTTATTAAAATTTTGCACATTATACTTTATTAAGCAATCCGAATTCAAAATATTCTGAACAGGCAGGCTTCGGTAAACCGAGGAGCACAAAACCATGAGAAAATCGATTATCATTCCGATAGTCCTGGTTTTGTTCACATTAGCTTCGACAGCCCAGGAACGCAGTATTAAGATAAGGGTTGTAAGCAAAGAAGGAATAAGCATCGACCTCTACAGCAAGAGCTATGCTCTGGTCATCGGCGTGAGCGATTACACAGGCGGCTGGCCAGACCTGCCCAATGCCGCTGACGACGCCCGTGAGGTGGGTCAGGAGCTGCAAAAACACGGTTTCACGGTCTTTACACTTGAAAATCCGACATCAACCCAACTGAAGAACGGCATTGAGACCTTTATCGCATCTTACGGCCTCGATCCGGACAGCCGGATTCTTCTGTTCTTTGCCGGACACGGTCACACCATTAAAAAATCCTACGGCGGCAATGTGGGGTATATCGTTCCTGCTGATGCGCCCGATCCCGGAGTGGACATGTCCGGATTTCTTCGGAATGCCATCAGCATGGAGCGGTTCAACACATACGCCCGGGATATCAATGCCAAGCATGCCCTCTATCTTTTTGACAGCTGCTTTTCAGGAAGCATCTTCGCACTCTCCCGGGCCGTACCCGAAGCAATCTCATACAAAACGAGCCAGCATGTCCGCCAGTTCATCACCGCAGGCGGCGAGGATGAACAGGTTCCGGACAGAAGTGTTTTCAAATCCCAGTTGATTTCCGCCATTCGAGGCGAAGCAGACAAAGATCAGGATGGTTATGTAACCGGCACAGAGCTGGGCATGTTCCTTCAGTACCAGGTTGTCAACTACACAAGAGGATCCCAGCACCCTCAGTACGGGAAGATTCGTGATCCGCAGTTGGATAAAGGAGATTTTGTATTCGTCACCGGCCCGGCCCAGCCTCCCCCTGTGGTCATTCCCGATCTTCCCGAAGACAAACCCGGCGTCGATATCTCCAAATACAAAGCCGAACGCGACCGGCTTGCCACTGCAAAAAAACGTTGGGCCGACTGGCAGTTGAAGATGAATAATGACTATAATGAAATCAACAGCCTCGACCGCGATGAGAACCTTACCGCCGCTTCTAAAATCAAAGCCTGGAGCGATTTCATTTCTGCTTACACCGAAAACAATCCCTATTCAAATGATGACGAAAACCTACGTTCAAAGGCTCACAGCCGTAAAGACCATTGGTCCAGTTACAGGCTGCCTGTAACGGTTTCCAGACCCGCAGCCTCCAATGACATGGTCTTTGTCCCGGCCGGCTCTTTCATGATGGGGAGTAATGAGGGTGATAGTGATGAAAAGCCGATTCATCATGTTTATATGGACGGCTTCTACATGGACAAGTACGAAGTCACCGTCGCCCAGTTCAGAGCGTTCTGCAATGAGACCGGCCGCAAGATGCCGGATCAGCCCGCCTGGAATGAAGACGATCATCCTGTGGTAAACGTCACCTGGGACGATGCGGCCGCCTATGCCGAATGGGCAGGAAAGCGTCTGCCCACCGAAGCGGAATGGGAGTATGCGGCCAGAGAAGGCGGCAAGGATGTGCGTTTTGGAAATGGCAAAGATATCGCCGATCCGAATGAAATCAATTTTGACGGACGTTCTCAATACAAGAAAAGTTATTCCATATCCGGCGTATACTGCGAGCGTACGACACCTGTGGCCAGCTTCGCACCCAACGCCCTGGGCATGTACGACATGTCCGGCAATGTGTGGGAATGGTGCGCAGACTGGTACGATGAGAATTATTACAAGAAAAGTCCTGAACGAAATCCAAAAGGACCCTCTTCCGGCCAGCTCCGTGTTCTTCGGGGCGGTTCCTGGGGCAGCGAGCCGCGCGGCTTGCGATGCGCGGATCGCTATGGGTACAGTCCTGTCAACTGGTACTACCTCTTCGGATTTCGTTGCGTCAGGACGCTTTAGACTTTAGCTCTTTTACTCTTTTACCCTTTTTTCGGCGGCAAATTTGAGCCAGAAAGAGGACATCATCACGAAAACGTATGATCTGTTATTATACCTCATACCCCAGCTGGCTAAATTTCCCAGGGATCAGAAATTCCTTCTGGGCGACCGCATCGAAACGTTGATGCTCGATTTTCTGGAAGATATGATCGTGGCATATTACAGCAGAGAAAAGCTATTACTGCTTGACAAGGGCAATTTAAAACTCGAAAGATTGAGATACCTCATTCGATTGTGCAATGATTTAAAATTCTTGAACGACAGGCGGTATGGTTTAATTTCTGAAAAAATCAATGAGATCGGCCGAATGGTCGGCGGCTGGAGAAAATCATTACCGGATTATGAAAAGAGAAAATAATCTTTACACTAAAATCTGTACCTTTGAGAATCTTCTGCTGGCCTCCCGCAAAGCACAAAAGGGAAAGCGTTTCAAGACGGATACGGCCGTATTCAATTTTATTCTCGAAAAAGAATTGCTATCCATCCTAAAAAATCTGAGAGAAAAGAATTATATTCCCGGTGGTTACAGGGAATTCTATATTTTTGAGCCCAAGAGAAGATTGATTAGTGCTGCGCCTTACAGAGACAGGG